>NZ_RZRP01001611.1:0-454 GCF_003997795.1 Mesorhizobium sp. M7A.F.Ca.US.005.03.2.1
ATCGCCATTGGCGATGTCGGCATTGCCGACGAGATCGCGAAACAGCGGCAGCGTCGTCTTGATACCGTCGACGACGAACTCGTCCAGGGCGCGGCGCAGGCGCATCATGCACTCGACGCGGTTACGCCCATGTACAATCAGCTTGCCGATCAGGCTGTCGTAATAGGGCGGGATCTTGTAGCCGGAATAGACGCCGGAATCGACGCGGATGCCCAGACCACCCGGTGTGTGGAAATGGGTGATCGTACCGGGCGAGGGGGTGAAGGTGCGTGGGTCCTCGGCGTTGATGCGGCATTCGATGGCGTGGCCGTTGAACTTGATGTCCTCCTGCTTCACCGAGAGGCCGCCGCCGGAAGCGACGCGGATCTGCTCATGCACGAGATCGATGCCGGTGATCGCTTCCGTCACCGGATGCTCGACCTGCAGGCGCGTGTTCATCTCGATGAAATAGAAC
>NZ_RZRP01001612.1:0-452 GCF_003997795.1 Mesorhizobium sp. M7A.F.Ca.US.005.03.2.1
TGCCGGCTCCTCGTGGCCTTTCAGTTCGGCCATGGTGGTCAGCAGCGTCCAGATCTTGCCGTTCTTCAGCCTGATATGGCCGAAGCCGCGTGCCGCCTCCGTCTCGAAGCTGATCCAGCCCTCGATCAGTTCGCCGCTCTCGGTCGCGTCCTCGCCCTTGGCGATGGCGAAGTGCGATGGCCTGGTGTTCGACAACTGGCTTTTCAGCATGTCGCGGACCTGGTCGCGGCCTTCCATGGTCTTGATGTTCCAGGTGAAGGTAACGAGGTCGCGCCAGTAGCAATCTTCTTGAAAGCAATCGACCGCCTTCTCGATGTCATTGGCAGCAAGCGCGGCGCCGAATTGGTCGAGTACGTCAGACAGTTTCTTGCTAGAGGGCTTGTCGAGCATCAGGTTTCCTCCCGTGAAATCCAGATCGTCATGGTGGTGGCTCCGACGGGCTTGCCGCCGGA
>NZ_RZRP01001613.1:0-451 GCF_003997795.1 Mesorhizobium sp. M7A.F.Ca.US.005.03.2.1
GCGACGCCATGGTCCGACAGGGCGCCGGCCAGCCATGTTTCGAAATTCAGCTTGTGCCGCGCGCCCACCTTGACCGCCGGATGTCCGGGCATCGAGGCGAGTTCGGCGGCCGTGCGCAGGAAGCCGCATCCTTTCCATTTCGGGTGGCGAGCGGACCTCGCCAGATTGGTGAAGATCGCCTCGACCTTGCGATCCGCGCCGCCTTCGGCAGCCTCGAACCAGCCGGCCATCCGCTTCAGATTGGGTTGGTCGCGGCCGTCGAGATAGGCGGCGATCAGGTCGTCCTTGCTCTTGAAATGGTAGTAGAGCGTGCGCTTGGTGAGACCCGCTTCCTCGGCAACGGCATCGACGCTGACACGACCGATTCCTTCTGCATAGAAGAGCCTGGTCGCGGCATCGACAATGCGTTTGCGGGTAGGGCTCTGCGTGTCGGGCATAAGCCTATGTATAC
>NZ_RZRP01001614.1:0-449 GCF_003997795.1 Mesorhizobium sp. M7A.F.Ca.US.005.03.2.1
CGGTCTGGGGTCTTTGCGTCGAGAAGTCGTCTTTGCGCGAAGAAAGTCCTGGCCGTCCGAGTTCTAGACAAGATTGTTCGTTGTGTGTGCCCTCCCGCGGAGCGTGTGGCGGCGCTCGTACAGAACGACAGGAAGCATTCCATGGAACTTCTCGAACTCGAATTCTCCCGCGAAATCCATCCGGTGGATGTTATCGAGCAGGTGGCCCACAACAACGACTGGTCCTTCGAGCGGGCCGGCGACGACGAGATTTCGATCTCGGTTGCCGGAAGCTGGACCGACTATCACGTCTCCTTTTCGTGGATGGAGGATTTCGAGGCGCTGCACCTGGCCTGCGCCTTCGATATCAAGGTGCCGGAGACCCGCACGCTGGAAGTGATGCGGCTCTTGTCGCTGATCAACGAGCAGATGCTGTTTGGCCATTTCGACCTCTGGGAGCAGGAGGGCGC
>NZ_RZRP01001615.1:0-449 GCF_003997795.1 Mesorhizobium sp. M7A.F.Ca.US.005.03.2.1
CTGTAGGCCTCGCCCAGATCGGGCCACTCAGGGCTGCTGCTCCAGATGATTTCGGACGGGCGCCCGCGCATGGCCAGTTCGCTCTCCAGGCGCATCAGGCCGTGATCGAAGCTGGCGCTGGAGTTTCCCTTGTAGATCTGGTGGTTGAGGATGAGCCTGCTCTGCAGCCGTGCTCCGAGATAGAAGAACAGATAATCGTTGAGCGGCTTTGCGACGCCGAACATACTCTCGCCGCCGGCCGCAGCGGTGATGTCGTTCTGCACGAAAACCGGCAGCTTGATCTGTTCCTCGATCTCGGCCTGCAAGGCCTTGAGCGAGGTGCTCGATCCGTTGCGGGTTGCAGCCATCGTGTCGACATCGTCGGGAACCGCCAGGCCGATGCCGGCAACCCGGCTGCGCGCCTCGACCGGCAGGCTGGTCATGGCTTGCCCGATCGCGCCGAACAGATC
>NZ_RZRP01001616.1:0-447 GCF_003997795.1 Mesorhizobium sp. M7A.F.Ca.US.005.03.2.1
GCTTGGTGCGGCCGTGCGAGAAGTTCTGGCGCACAGTGCCCTGTTCCATACCGGGGCGCTTCAGCGTCAAGGTCTTCTTCGGCGTCACACTCAGCGTATTGTCGTCACCCGATTTCGTATCGCTCATTCCATATCCTCTGCGGCATCATCTTCGTCAGCAACAGCCGCAAGCATTGCCAGATCGTCCGGGGAACCGCCCCGATACCGGTCGAGCGCAACCATGCGCTTCTGGACCGCCCTGCCCGCGTCTCCCGCGAGAACGGCAGCATGTATCACATTTGTACCCCCCAATGCCAAGCTCAACTCGGCCTCGGAGAAAAGTTTGTAGGCAAGGATAGCGGGCCCACCAAGATGGACCGTCGCCCGTCGCGCCTGGCTGATCTTGCGCACGCCGTCATCGGACGCCTCGGAAGCATGCAGCACGAAAAGCGCCAATCCGCCGCGCAC
>NZ_RZRP01001617.1:0-447 GCF_003997795.1 Mesorhizobium sp. M7A.F.Ca.US.005.03.2.1
CTTGTGCGCGCCGGACCGCACCAAATTGACGGCGATGTGCAAGGCCGCCGCCGCCGAAGAACAGCCGAGCCCCATGTCGAAGCCTGCGCCCTTCGTGCCCAGCGCCTCCTGCATTTCGATGGCGATCGCCGGATAGGGCCGCTGGTGATGCGAGGCCGAGCAGATCACCAGGTCTATATCCGACGGCTGTAGTCCCGCATGCTCGAGAGCCTTCTTTGCCGAGGCGATGCCGAACTCGGCTTCGAGCGACAGCGCATCGTCGGGCCGAGCCGGAATGCGCGGCGACATGCGGGTCGGGTCGAGAATGCCTTCGCGCTCGATGACATGACGGGTGCGCACGCCCGAAGCGTGGACGATGAAGTCGCTATCCGATTTCGCCAGCGGCGGCTCGTCGGGTCCCAGGCGGCGCGCATTCTCCGCGTCGACCCAGGCCTTGAAGCTGGCCAC
>NZ_RZRP01001618.1:0-445 GCF_003997795.1 Mesorhizobium sp. M7A.F.Ca.US.005.03.2.1
CATCGGCGCCGTGCAGGCGTTTGGCACCAGTCCGTCGGCACCGCTCGGCTTTTGCCGCGGACGCTATGCCTCGGTGAAGGATCCACTGCCACCGGGCTGGCTTGCTTCCCACTCGATGATCGTCGGCTATTTGATCGAAGCCGAAGGCAACATCCTGTTGCGCGCCGACGGCAAGGGCGGCTGGGTGCTGCCCAGCGCCAAGAGCCGCAAGGCGGAAAACGAACTCAAGCTCGAAGGCGGCGACGCACTGACGCTGCTTCCGGATGAGACGTTTCTTTATTCCGTCTTCGATGTCGCCGACAGCGATCCCGGCTACCTCATCTATCGTGCCCGTCTCTCCGGCGCTTCCGCCGCCCTCACATTGCCCGCGGGATTCAAGTTCTTTCCGCTGGCGGACCTTCCCTACGAAGACATTCCTGCGCGCGAAATCCGCGCGCTGCTGCGC
>NZ_RZRP01001619.1:0-445 GCF_003997795.1 Mesorhizobium sp. M7A.F.Ca.US.005.03.2.1
GTCATAGACATGCGCGAGCGCCAGGACGCGCCGGCCCCTTGCATGCTCGGGGATCGAGGGATCGTCGGGCAGCGTCGAGAATTCCGCCAGGCCGCTCAGGCGATCGGGTGCGGTCTGCATGAAGTCGCGCCAGAGTGGAATGATCTCGTTGGCGCGCTCTTCGGGATAGGCCGGACCGCATAACATCAGCTCCGGCTCGATCGGATGCAGCTTGAACTCGAAGCTCGTCACCACGCCGAAATTGCCGCCGCCGCCGCGCAGCGCCCAGAAGAGATCCGGGTTCTGGGTCGCGTCGGCATGGATGAGGCGGCCATCGGCGGTCACCAGATCGGCCGCCAGCAGATTGTCGACGCTGAGGCCGTGGCTGCCGCGCAGCCAGCCGATGCCGCCGGAAAGAGTTAGGCCGGCAACGCCCGTCGCCGAGATGAGGCCGCCCGGCGTGGCG
>NZ_RZRP01001620.1:0-444 GCF_003997795.1 Mesorhizobium sp. M7A.F.Ca.US.005.03.2.1
GATTTGGCCGATGTTGACATTTAGGGTTCTCGCGATGGTCTCTTCGGGGACGCCGCTGTCGATGGCCTTCAGGATCATGAAGTGTTCCTGGATCGTCGCGAGCCGGCTTACCCGTTTGTTGTAGGTGAACGCCTCGTCATCGTTGGCGATCAAACAATCAACCTCAGTGATGCCCATCTCCCGCAAGATCTCAATGCGCATGTGTCCGTCGACCGAGAGGTACTTTCCAGGCGTGTCCTTGTCCCTTGCGACTACGGGCAGTTCCACCAGTCCGATCTCGCGAACGGACGACCTGACCTGTTGGTATTTTTGGGTTCCCTTGGTGCTTTCGGTGATCAGGTGAAGCGGCTGGATGTCTTCAAGCCGAAGGCGGATTGTATCACGCTCAAAAGCGGATTTTACGTCCGGAAGGGTAGGATGCTCTATGGTCATGCGGGCTCAACC
>NZ_RZRP01000161.1:0-9332 GCF_003997795.1 Mesorhizobium sp. M7A.F.Ca.US.005.03.2.1
AATGCGGCGGATCAGATGTACGAGGTCCAGCTTCTCGCGCTCGTTCAGGCCGGCAGCGGGCTCGTCCAGCAGGATAAGCTCAGGTGTCGACGCCAACGCCCTTGCGAGTTCGAGCCGCCGTTGATCGCCGTAGGAAAGGCCGCCGGCATATCGATGCGCATGCTCAGCAATGCCGACGAAATCGAGCCAGCGCATGCCAACCGCGCGGATCACCTCTTCCTCGCGCCGCTGCGACGGCAAGTGCAGGATGGCCGACACGATGCCATGACGGCTCCGGCAATGCTGGCCGGACATGGCGTTTTCTAGAACGCTCATCTCCTTGAACAGTCGGATGTTCTGAAACGTGCGGGCGAGCCCGAGCGCGGTGATGCGATGCGGCGGCAAACCGGTAATTGGCCGGCCGCCCAGGCTGATCGAACCGTCCTTCGGCTTGTAGAAGCCGGTCAGGCAATTGAAGAGCGACGTCTTGCCGGCGCCATTCGGCCCGATGAGACTGTTGATGGCACCTTTCTCAACCGAGAACGAAATGTCGTGAAGGACCTTCAGTCCCCCAAAACTGAGGCGCAGATCGCGGACTTCGAGCAACGCCATGGTCAAACCCGCTTGTCCGGCCAGAGCCCGTTCGGCCTGAACAGCATGATTGCCAGCAACGCAACCGCAGTCACCAGGGGACGATAAGTGCCCGCCCCGCGCAGCACCTCCGGAAGCAGGGCCACGAGAACGGCACCCAGGACGACGCCAGGAATGCGGCCCATGCCACCAAGGACGACGCCAAGCAGGATGAGAAGCGATTGATTGAAGGTGAAACTCTCCGGCGAGATGGCCGTCATCTTGGCGGCGTAGAGGCACCCGGCCACGGAAGCTATCACCGCGCCCATCATATATGCCTGCAGCTTGGCCGTGACACGGTTGATGCCGATGCCGGCAGCGGCGTCCTCATCATAGCGAACGTAGAACCAGGCTCGTCCCATTCGTGACCGCTCGACGCTCAGGCAGACGAAGGCGGTGAGCAGCGCCAGCACCAGGAACGCATAATAGAAGTGCTGCACCTGCATCAGCTTGAAGCCGAAGATCCCCGGCCGCTCGATACCGATGAGGCCACTCGCGCCACCGGTGATGTCGAGGTTGCGGGCGATGATGCGCACGATCTCGCCGAAGCCCAGCGTCACGATCGCCAGATAGTCGCTGCGCAGCCTCAAGGTCGGAGCACCGATGATGATACCTGCTACGCAGGCTGCCGCCATGGCGATCGGGATGGTGAGCCAGAAATTGAAGCCGAATTCTGCGGTCAGGATGCCTGATGTGTAGGCGCCAACCGCAAAGAAGGCGGCGTAGCCGAGATCGAGCAGGCCCGCATAGCCAACGACTATGTTGAGGCCGAGGCACAGCACGACATAGAGCAGCGCCGTGGTCGCCACCTCCGTCACGTAGGCGTTGGCGAACTGCGGCAACACCAGCGCGACGGCGAGTGCCGCCAGGCCGGGCAGCACGACGGACCAGCGCATCAATTGCGGTTGCCCGGCGGCCGGCATGCTTCTCACTTCGTCGATCATCATACCCGCTCCACGACAGAGCGGCCAAGAAGGCCGGTCGGCTTGAACACAAGGAACAGGATCAGGGTGCCGAAAACGAAGACGTCACGCCACTCCGATCCGACGAAGGGCAAGGAAGAACCGAAAGCCTCGAGCAGGCCGAGCAGTAAGCCGCCCAGCATGGCACCCGGCACGCTGCCGATCCCGCCTATGACAGCGGCGGTGAAGGCCTTGAGCCCCATGATGAAGCCCATGAAGAAATGGACACTGCCATAGTACGCGCCGGCCATGACCCCGCCGCCGGCGGCGAGCGCCGAACCCATGAAGAAGGTCAGTGCGATCACCCGGTCGACATCGATGCCCATCAGGCGGCTCGCCCCCATGTCGATGGACACGGCGCGCATCGCCTTGCCGTACATGGTGCGTGAGACAAAGGCCTGCATCCCGGTCATAAGAGCGATGGAGGCGGCCACCAGCACCATCTGCGTGTAGGTGATATGAACGGTGGAAATGTCGACACCGGCAAAACCGAGATCCGTGTTGAAGGCGTAATGACGCCCGCCTGTCAGGGCGAGTGCCGTGCCGTTCAACACCATTGAGGCGCCGAGCGCCGTGATGAGGATGGAGAGGCGCGGCGCATTGCGCATCGGCCGATAGGCGAAGCGTTCGATGACGACGCCGAGCAAGCCGACGACCAGCATCGACACAAGCAGGGCGCAGACCACGCCCAGCCAGCCATTGCCGACCCAGATGCCAACGAAGGAAAACACAATGAGGCCGACGAAGGCGCCGTTCATGTAGATGTCGCCATGGGCGAAATTCAGGAGCTTGATGACGCCGAAGACCATGCTGTAGCCGAGCGCGATCAGGGCATAGAACGAGCCGACGATAAGACCGTTCACCAGTTGCTGAATAAGCAGGTCGAGCGTCATTGATGCTCCTGGGGCAGAATTGAAAAAGTCTTGTCTGGGCGCAGCGTTGGCGCGCCAGACAATCGGCGATGACGCCGAGGCCGCCACAAGGGCCGCCCCGGCATCAATCCGGTTAGCCTTTATTCGACAGCCACCCACTTGCCGCCTTTGGCGATCACCGGGCGGAAGTTCGAGGTCTGGAGGGTGTTCTTGTCGGTGAACTTGATTTCGCCGGCAAGGCCTTTGAAGTCGCTCGCCTTGAGGGCCTCGATGATCGCCTTTTGATCCGCCGACTTGGCCCGCGTGATGGCATCGGCGATTAGGTCGCCCACATCATACGAAAGAGCTGCATAGGCACCGGCGTCACGACCATAGGTTTCCTTGTACTTGGCTTTGAAGTCGGCGGCGCCGGACAAGAGGTCGACGGTCGGCGGAGACAACAGATACACGCCCTCACCGGCCGACCCGGCGATTTCCAGATACTCCGGCGAATTGTTGCCGTCGCCCAGCACGATGCCGCCCTGGAAACCGGCCTGCCGAAGCTGCTTGGTGAGCAGTGCGCCGCCGGCATGGTAGGCGGTCCAGAAGACGGCGTCGGCGCCGCTTGATTTGATCTTGGTGACGACCGCCGAATAGTCCTGCTCGCCGGCCGTGGTGGTCTCCTTGGCGGCAATTTCGCCGCCTGCGCCCTTGAAGGCTTCGGCGGTCAGCTTGGCCAGGTCGGATGAATAGGCATCGCCTTCGTCGACGACCGCGATCTTCTTGTAGCCGTTCTTCTTGAAGAGCTCCACCGCTGTAGTCGCCTGCATGTCGCCGGTCGAATTGGCGAGGAAGGCATTACCCTGATTGGCGGCGACCAGCTTGGTCGAGTTCGCTCCGATGATGACGAACGGAATGCCGGCGTCGCCGTAGATCTTCAATGTCGGCAAGACGGCACCCGAACAGTAGCCGCCAACGATGGCGGTCACGCCTTCCGAGACAAGCTTGCTGCCTGCGGTCACCGCCTGCTGCGGATCGCAGGCGTCGTCAGCGGTCGTGGTGATGATCTTGTCGCCGTTGACGCCACCTTTGGCGTTGACGGCGTCGATCGCCATCTTCACGGCGTTCTCCATATCCTGCCCTTCACTGGCCAGTTGGCCAGTCATGGGAGCCACGATGCCGATCTTTATATCGGCAGCCGCGGCCATCGTGGTCATAGCCAGCCCGGCAAGGGCGGTCGCACAAGCCAGCCTCTTGGCAAGCCTCTTGAAGGAAACAACCATTAATTCTCTCCATTTCCCCTGTTGGCGCATCCAGGCGGCGTGCCCGAAATGCATTGTTTCGCCCCTCGGTTAGTTGCGGAGCGGTTTTGTTGAGCAAGATCGCCAGCCTGCCATGCGATTTCTCACCGGCAGGCTCCTGATCCGCCGATCAGTGACTGCCGCTGGAAGCACGGGCATAGGCTCCCTGATAGCGGTTCTCCTGGATGCTCTGCATGATCTCGGCCTCGCGGGCTTCCTGCGCCCGGACGGCGGCCAGCAAGGCCGCGGCACCGTCCATTGGAAATGCCACGACGCCATCTTCGTCGCCGACGACGATGTCGCCTGGACCGACGACCATGCCGCCTATGCAGACCGGAACATTTATGGCTCCCGGACCATCCTTGTAAGGTCCGAGATGGATGGCCGACCGCGCGAAGCATGGGAACGGATTGCGGCCGATGGCACCTGCATCGCGAATGGCGCCGTCGATGACGATGCCCGCGGCGCCGCGCGAAGCCGCGACACTTGTCATGATCTCGCCGACCAGCGCGCGCCCCTCATAGCCACCGCCGTCGACGACAATGACGTCGCCTGGCTGCAACAGATCGAGCGCACGATGGATGAACTGGTTGTCCCCGGGACGAGTCCTGACCGTCAGCGCTCTCCCCGCCATGACGCCACTCACCCGATGAAACGGCCGCAACCCGACAGCGCCGGGAACGCGAGCGAGATTGTCGCTGATCAACGGCGTCGCAAGAGCGCGGAACGCGTCGATCAGTTCGCTTTCCTGTGATCCATCCGCCATCGCCTGCACTCCTCCTCGTCGGCACTTATTATGAATATAGTATCCAATCATACTTAATTCGGTCGAGTCAACCGACCTTGCGATTGTCGGCAGAAAAAAGCCAAATCGACTTATAAATGGCGTAAGTCTGGTCAGAATGCCCCAACCGCTCCTGCCATTCGGACTTGCAATGGCGTCAAAGTTCAAGATAGATTGGATAACATATCCATAGATGTCATGATTGTGAAAAGGGATTCAGTTGTGAAGCACGCAGGAAAAGTCGTGATCGTCACCGGGGCGGCACAAGGCCTGGGCCTTGCCTGCGCTGAGCGCTTTCATGCCGATGGCGCCAAGGTGGTGCTTGTCGACGTGCAGGCCGATCGCGGACGCGAGCATGCCGAACGTCTTGGCGAGCGTGCCGCCTGGCTATCGGCGGATCTCTCCGAATGCACCCAGGAGATGGCAGCCGATGTTGTTGCCAAGGCCACGGAGCGATTCGGCGGTGTCGACGTCCTCATCAACAATGCCGGCATCATCCATCTGGACGATTTCGTTGACTTCCCCGAGGAAGCCTTCGACCTGGTTCAGCGCGTCAATCTCAAGGCGCCCTTCCTTCTCGGGCAGGCCGCGGCAAGGGCCATGATCGCGCAGGGACGCGGCGGCTCGATCATCAACATGTCGTCGATCAACGCCATCCTGGCCATTCCCAATTCCGTCGCCTATGCCGTGTCCAAGGGTGGCATCAAGCAGTTGACGGCGGTGATGGCCGTCGGATTGATTCCGCATAACATTCGCGTCAACGCCATCGGCCCCGGCACCATCCTGACCGACATGGTCAAGAGCTCGGTCATGGCCAGCGAAGCGCAGCGCCAGACCATACTGTCGCGCACGCCGAGCGGCCGCTGTGGCGAACCTTCGGAGATCGCCAGCGTCGCATCCTTCCTGGCCAGCGACGACGCCTCCTACATTGTCGGCCAGACCATCTATCCGGATGGCGGCCGCCTGATCCTGAATTATACGATGCCGGTGAAGGACTGACCGCCAATGGTTGTCGGTACGCCCCACATCAGTCTTGCGGGATCGGCCGCGCTGCTGCTCGACGGGGCGCAGGGGGCTTTCGATGATGCCACCCAGGAGCTGGTCTGGGCGGTAGCGAATGCTGCGCTGAGCCTCGAAGGGGTGCGCGAGACCGTTCCCGGCATGAACAACCTGCTGGTGGTGTTTGACCCGCTCGCCACGGACGCCCACAGTGTCGGCGATCAGTTGATGTCGCTCTGGACCAGCACCGATGCCCATGCGGTGACCGGCACGCATCATACTATTCCTGTCAGCTATGGCGGCTCGCGCGGCGAGGACCTCGCCGGCTGGGCCGCGCATTGCGGCCTGTCTGTCGACGAGACCGTCAGGCGCCACGCGGCAGCCGCCTACACCGTCGCCGCCATCGGCGCCATGCCGGGCTTTCCCTATCTGTCCGGTCTCGACCCACGGCTTGCCTGGGCAAGGCGCAGCACGCCTCGCCTGAAGGTGACTGAGGGCGCCGTCATGATCGGCGGTGCGCAGGCGGGCGTCATGCCGATGACTGCGCCGTCCGGATGGCACATGATCGGCCATACCGACGTGAAGCTGTTCAACGCCGAAGCGGAATTGCCCGTGCTGCTCTGGCCGGGAGACACGATCCGATTCACGATCGCGGGGATTGAGGCATGATCGAGATCCTCACCACCGGTCTGCCGAACACAATCCAGGATCTCGGCCGGCCTGGCCATCTTGCGCTGGGGGTCAGCCATGGCGGCGCCATGGACAGGCAAGCGCTTGCAATCGCCAATCTCATGCTGGGCAATGATCCCTCGGCTGCCGGGATCGAGGTCGCGCTTCATCCGTTCCGGCTGCGCACGCATGTCGACACCGCGGTCGCTGTCACCGGCGCGGATTGCGCCGTCAGCGTCGGTAATCGGCCCTGCCCGCCCTGGTGGGCCATGGCGATCCGCGCCGGTGAGACGCTTGTCCTCGAAGCACCGCGCACCGGTGCGCGTTCCTATATCGCCGTTGCCGGGGGGCTCGATCTACCCCTCGTCATGGGGTCGCGCGCGACGGATGCGAAGGGTGGCTTCGGCGGGCTCGGCGGGCGCGGCCTGTCGCGCGGTGACCGGCTTGCGCTCAACCCGGCGCAATGCCGGCTTCCCGCAGGCGGCATCGGCGCAGCGCTGGAAGAGCGACGCGGCGCGGTGGACGGCTTTGCCTCGGCATTCGAGTTGCGAGTTCTGCCGGCCGCCGAGTTCGACGCCTTCACCCCTGAGTCCCAGGCAGCCTTCACCGGAAGCGAATGGAGCATCACCAACGACGCCAACCGGATGGGATATCGCCTTTCCGGAGAGACGCTCTCGCTCGTGTCACCGATGGAATTGCTGTCGCACGGCATCGTACCCGGCACTGTCCAGGTGCCACCGTCCGGCCAGCCAATCATCCAACTTGCCGATGCCAACACTTGCGGCGGCTATCCGAAGATCGCTACGGTGATCGAAGCCGACCTGTGGCGGCTCGCACAAGCGCCTGTCGGCGCGCGTCTGCGTTTCTCAGCGGTCTCGATCGAAGCGTCGACGGAAGCGCTTCGCACGAACTGGCAGCGACGCCGCGACTTTATCGCCGCCCGGAACCTCATGGTCGGCGAGCAGAGGGCTCCATGAAAATTCGTCCCTTCACCATCGAGATTGCCCAGTCCGAAATCGACGATTTGAGGAAGCGCATCTCGAACTGGCGCGAGCCGGATCAGTTGCAGGCAATAGGCTGGGCGCAAGGAACGGAGCACGAGGAACTGCGGCGGCTTATGCAGCACTGGTGCACCGGCTTCGACTGGCGCAAGCAGGAAGCCGCCTGGAACATCCATCCGCACTACCAGACGGATATTGGCGGCCAAACCATCCATTTCATCCATGCACGCGCCGCTGTTGCGACCGGCAGAACGGTCATACTCACCCATGGCTGGCCAGGCAGCGTCTTCGAATTTCATGAGCTGATCCCGCTTCTGACCGACCCGCTTTCGCATGGCGGAAGACAGGAGGATGCCTTCAACGTCGTGGTTCCGTCGATTCCCGGCTATGGTTTTTCGAGCCGGCCGACTAGGCCTGGTCTCAACCTGTTTGCCGTTGCCGACCTTTGGGCTGAATTGATGAGCCGTCTCGGCTACAAGCGATATCTCGCGCAAGGTGGCGATCTGGGCGCCAGCGTGTCGATCTGTCTGGCGCACGCACATCCAGACAGTCTCGCCGGCGTGCATCTGAATTTCATCCCTGGCTCATTCTCACCGCCTCACGATGCAAGCCCGGATGGTGACTTGACGCCGGAAGAACGCGCCTTCCTGGAACGGAAAGCCGGATGGGCGGATATTCATGGCGCCTATGCTCATATTCAAGCGACGCGCCCGCAAACGCTTGCCTACGGGCTGACGGATTCACCGGTCGGACTGGCAGCCTGGATGATCGAAAAGTTCCGCGACTGGAGTGATTGCGGTGGCGATCTGGGCAATGCTGCTTTTTCGCGCGACGACATGCTCGCCAACATCTCGCTTTACTGGTTCACCCGGACGGTCGCTTCGTCGATGCGCCTCTATTGGGAAACGCGCGCCCGCCCGCTTGCATTCGCGTCGGGCACCGCGATCCACGTTCCACTTGCGGTGGCGTTGTTTCCAAAAGAGATGCCGATGCCGCCGAGGAGCTGGGTCGGGCGCGTCTTCAAGGACATCCGCCAGTGGACAGCGATGCCGCGCGGTGGTCATTTCGCGGCCCTCGAGCAGCCCGCTTTGCTTGCACAGGATTTAAGAGCCTTTGCCGGTGGTCTGGATTTTTAAAGCCAGCGTTTGCACGCAGCCAAACCCGAAGGCCAGAAATGACCAACACCACGATCACCATCGATGCCCTGCATGAGCGCGTCGATGCAATTTTCCGCAAGGCTGGACTGAACCCCATCCAGGCCAGCGCCATCACAAGGGTCATCGTTGCGGCGGAACGCGATGCTTGCAAGTCACATGGTGTCTACCGCATTGAAGGCGCCCTGCGGACGATCAGGGCGGGTAAGGTAAACCCGAACGCGGAGCCCGAATTGTTGCCGCAAGATGCTCCCGCCATCATCAAAGTGGATGCGAAGGGCGGCTTCGCCAACCCGGCCTTCGAACTGGGTCTGCCGGTGCTGGTCGAGCGGGCACGTTCGTGCGGCATTGCCGCGCTTGCGATCAACGATGCCGTCCATTTTTCCGCCCTTTGGGTGGAAGTCGAAGCCTTGTCGCAGGCAGGCCTTGCCGGCCTGGCCATGTGTCCGAGCTACGCCACGGTCGCCCCGACCGGCGGCAACGGACCGTTGCTGGGTACCAATCCTTTTGCCTTTGGCTGGCCGCGCGAAGAACAGCCGCCCTATGTTTTCGACTTCGCGACCTCGGTTGCCGCGCGAGGTGAGATCGAGCTCCACCGCCGGGCAGGCAAGTCGCTGCCGGAAGGCTGGGCCATGGATTCGGACGGCAGGCCAACGACCGACCCCGAAGCTGCCCTGTCGGGCGCTATGCTTCCCTTCGGCGGGCACAAGGGTTCCGCCATCGCGACGATGATCGAGTTGCTCGCCGGGATCATGATCGGCGATCTGACCAGCCCCGAGGCGCTCCATCTGCTCGGCACCACGACGCTTTATCCGTCCCACGGAGAATTGATCATCGCTTTCTCGCCACAAGCTTTTTCCTCGAGCCGCCCCGGCAATCCGTTGGACCGTGCCGATGCCCTGTTCGAGGCGATCCTTGGCCAGGGTGCACGGCTGCCCTCACAGCGGCGGTTCATTGCCCGAGCAGCATCGGAGAGTGGCGGGATCAGCCTCTCAGCCCAGG
>NZ_RZRP01001621.1:0-443 GCF_003997795.1 Mesorhizobium sp. M7A.F.Ca.US.005.03.2.1
ATCCCCGCCAGCTTTCCGGCGGCCAGCGCCAGCGCGTGGCCATGGGCCGCGCCATCGTGCGCAATCCGCAGGTGTTCCTGTTCGACGAGCCGCTGTCCAATCTCGACGCCAAGCTGCGCGTGCAGATGCGCACCGAGATCAAGGAACTGCACCAGAGGCTGAAGACCACCACCATCTACGTCACCCACGACCAGATCGAAGCCATGACCATGGCCGACAAGATCGTCGTCATGCGCGACGGCCGCATCGAGCAGGTCGGCGCGCCGCTGGAACTGTTCGACCGCCCGGCCAACCTGTTTGTCGCCGGCTTCATCGGCTCGCCTTCGATGAACCTGCTCAAGGGCACCATGCGCAAGGGCGACAAGCCAGGGGTCGACATCGCAGGCACGCTGTTCCCGATCGGATCGGGCAATGCCGCGCAGGACGGTCAAGCGGTCGTCTAT
>NZ_RZRP01001622.1:0-440 GCF_003997795.1 Mesorhizobium sp. M7A.F.Ca.US.005.03.2.1
CTTCTGGCCCGATGGTGGTGACGATGGTTACGCCGGTGAGGAAGGAGCCAAGCGCACGGCGGAACTCGCCGCTGTCGAACCCGGTATTCGCCTCAGCAGTGCCGCTTCGCTCGATCGCTTCGTCCTCCGCGAGGAAGTCAACGATATGGCGCGTGGTGAGGTCCGGCGCCGCGACCGCCATCATGTGCTTCTCGCCCGGCAGCACCGTGCAGCGGCCATGCGGCGCCAGCCGTGCCATCGCGGCCGACATTGCCGGCGAAGAGTTCCTGTCCTCGGAGCCGGTCATGAACAGGGCCGGTACGGCCAGCGTCGGCAGGCGGTCGGCATGATCGCCGTCGGCACGAGCGAACAGGCGGTAGGTGCGGGCATAGCCTTCCGGGTCGACCGCGCTCAGTGCGGATGCCGTGTTCCGCGCTGCCGCCTCCAGCTCGGTCGGCACC
>NZ_RZRP01001623.1:0-438 GCF_003997795.1 Mesorhizobium sp. M7A.F.Ca.US.005.03.2.1
AGCGCGTTATTCCCGACAGCCATGCCGACTTCGTCTTCTCGGTCGCAGGCGAAGAGTTCGGACTGATCATGTGCTTCTTCATCATGTCGATATTCGCCTTCATCGTGCTGCGCGGCCTCAACACGGCGCTGAAGGAGCATGACGATTTCACCCGCTACGCGGTCGGCGGCCTCGTCACCGTCTTCGGCTTGCAGGCGGTCATCAACATGTGCGTCAACCTCCAGCTTGTGCCGGCCAAGGGCATGACGCTGCCGTTCATCTCCTATGGCGGCTCCTCGCAGATCGCCATCGCCATCTCGATGGGGATGGTGCTGGCGCTGACACGCAAGCGGCCGGAAAAGCGCAAGCAGATGGGCTTTGGCCTGTCGCAACGCGCCGTGCCGGCGGAGTGATATGGCCAGAGGCGTCATCCTTCTCGCGGCAGGCGGCACCGGCGGG
>NZ_RZRP01001624.1:0-438 GCF_003997795.1 Mesorhizobium sp. M7A.F.Ca.US.005.03.2.1
GTGATGGTCGACGACAGCCATGCCGTCGGCTTTGTCGGTCAGAACGGCCGCGGCTCGGCCGAGCATTGCGGCGTCGAGGGCAGGGTCGACATCATCACCGGGACGCTCGGCAAGGCACTTGGTGGGGCCTCCGGTGGTTACACCTCGGGCAAAGGCCAGGTGGTCGACTGGTTGCGCCAGCGCTCACGGCCGTATCTCTTTTCCAACACGCTGATGCCGGCGATCGCCGGCGCTTCGATCAAGGTGTTCGAACTGATCAAAGACGGCGATGGGCTGCGCGACAAACTCTACGACAACGCTGCGCGGTTCCGGTCGCAAATGGGCAAGCTCGGCTTCACGCTGGCCGGAGCGGATCATCCGATCATCCCGGTGATGCTGGGCGATGCCAGCCTGGCGCAGGAGATGGCCGCGCGCATGCTGAAGCGCGGCATCTATGTC
>NZ_RZRP01001625.1:0-436 GCF_003997795.1 Mesorhizobium sp. M7A.F.Ca.US.005.03.2.1
AGGAACTGCCGGCGATCGAGGCGGAAAAACAGGCGCTGTACCGCAAGCTCAAGCTGGAAGGCATCTGCGAAAGCGCGCTCAACATCTGCATCACTTGCGACCGGCAGCGCTCGAAGGGTTCGCCGCTGGGACGCTGGCACAATCCGGAGATGGATCTCTACAGCACCGTCTGCGCGGTGCAGAATTTCTGGCTGGCCGCGCGTGCCGAGGGCGTTGGCGTCGGCTGGGTGAGCATCATCGAGGCTGAGGCGCTGAAGCGGCTGTTGGCCATTCCGGATCACGTAACGCCAATCGCCTATCTCTGCGTCGGCCGTGTTTCCGAGTTCGCTTCCAAACCGGACCTTGAAACGCATGGTTGGGGACGGCGGCTGCCGCTGCCGGAACTGATCATGAGCGAGACGTTTTCCGGGCAAGGCGAGGCACAGCTCAAGTCCAC
>NZ_RZRP01001626.1:0-436 GCF_003997795.1 Mesorhizobium sp. M7A.F.Ca.US.005.03.2.1
CTCCGCGCCGGCATGATTGGTTACGAGATTTGCCCGATCCGCTTCCAGTAGATCAGCGTGCCGGTCAGCCCGCCATGCGGCTTCAGTGCATAGTCCGGTATCTCACCGGCCAGCGTGAAGCCCAACCGCTCATAGAGGCGTGAGGCGCCCTCCTCGGTTGCCGTGTCCAGAACCAGCAGCATGCGGCCCTTCTCCACCGCAAGCCTCTCGGCGGCCCGCATCAGGCGCGTTCCCACGCCCCTGCCCCGGTAGTCGGTGCGTGTCATCAGCTTGGCGATCTCGGCCCGGTGCGGCTGGTTGGGCGGACAGTCGAGCAGCAAGGTCACGGTGCCGACCAGGTTTTTGCCGTCCCAGGCGCCAAGCACCGCTCTTTCGCCCCTTGCCGCCGCGGCCAGCGATTTCTCCCAGAAACCCCTCGCCGCCTGCGGCGCCAACG
>NZ_RZRP01001627.1:0-436 GCF_003997795.1 Mesorhizobium sp. M7A.F.Ca.US.005.03.2.1
GAAAAAAAAGAGAAACCAGCGAGGGCTGGGGCGCGAGAATTCTAAAAGGGAGGAGGGAGAGAAGGGGAAGAGGAAAGGGAGGGAGAGGAGGAGGAAGGGGGAGGGGGAAAAGAAAGAGCAAAGAAGGAGAGAGGAGAAAAAGGGAGTGAAGAAAGAGAGAGAGAAAGGGAGGAGGAGCAGAAGAGGGGGGAGAGGGAAAAGGGGCGAGGAGAAGAGAGAAGAGAAAGGAGAGAGAGGGGGGGAAGGGAAAGGAAAGGAAAGAGAAAAGGAAGAGGAGGGGGGAAGGAGGGGGGAGAAGAGGAAGGGGGGGGAAGAAGGGAGGAGAGGAGAAGGGGGAAAAAGGGAAAAGAAGGGGGGAGGAGAGAGGAAGGGGAGGGAGGAGGGAAGAAAGGGAGGAAAAGGGGAGGAGGGAAAGAAAAGGAAAAAGGCATCAGAG
>NZ_RZRP01001628.1:0-429 GCF_003997795.1 Mesorhizobium sp. M7A.F.Ca.US.005.03.2.1
ATCCTCACCGGTGTCGACCTCGTCGACCAGGGTCGACCATCTGCCAAAGGTTTCGAGCTTGGGTGCCGTCTGGGCGGGCGCCGGGGGCTCGGGCTGAGGTGCGGGTTGCGCAGGAGCGGGTTGCGCGGGCGCGGCTTGAGCAGGGGCGGTTTGCGCCAAGGCGTTGCCGGGGAAAGGCCCGGCGATCAAAGCAGCCAGAGCGCCAACGGCGCCAAGGTCGGCGAAACGAAATGGTCGCATCATCAAGGCTCCTGCCGGTCGCCCCGGCCTGCTGAAACGACGCTTGTCGTTGCAGCAGGCGGCAAAACTTCCTATCGCGTCAGCCGAGATAGGGATAGAGCGGGAAGCGATCGGTCAGCGCCACGACCTTGGCCTTGACCGCTGCTTCGACGGCGGCATTGCCCTCGTCGGAATTGGCGACCTTGAGAC
>NZ_RZRP01001629.1:0-423 GCF_003997795.1 Mesorhizobium sp. M7A.F.Ca.US.005.03.2.1
CCTATAGATCAGCTTATGACAGCTATCTCGCTTGCCGCGCGGTGAACCGCCATTCTGCAGACGGCCCCCATTGAAATCACGTCACACTTGTA
The DNA here is from genome assembly GCF_003997795.1 of Mesorhizobium sp. M7A.F.Ca.US.005.03.2.1. Classification (NCBI taxonomy): domain Bacteria; kingdom Pseudomonadati; phylum Pseudomonadota; class Alphaproteobacteria; order Hyphomicrobiales; family Phyllobacteriaceae; genus Mesorhizobium; species Mesorhizobium sp. M7A.F.Ca.US.005.03.2.1. The sequence goes on from NZ_RZRP01001629.1 coordinate 93, forward strand.
ACTCCCATCTGGCCTCCGTCCGAAATAGCGTTTCCGGATCGCAACCGTTGGAAACGCCGAATTCGACCGAGGACCGGAAATGACGATGTTTGCAGCAACGGGGAACGCCCATGGCGGGAGACCGGCGAGGAATGGCCCGGCGTTAGCGCCTTCTTCAAGCACGCGGGCGAGGTCTTTCGCACCTACTCCACCTACGGGCGCGGCGTTGAGGTGATGATGGGCACCTACGCCATGCTCGACCTCATGCCGAAAGGCCGCAACGAGAAGGAGGGAATGGACTGGGTACGTCGCCACGATCGATACGAGTAGCCACTCCGGGAAGCCGTGGAAT
>NZ_RZRP01000162.1:0-9317 GCF_003997795.1 Mesorhizobium sp. M7A.F.Ca.US.005.03.2.1
GGTTACGATCGCCCAGCGTTCGGGCGGCAGCGAATCGAGAAATGCCACGGCGCCGGCGATCTGGATAATGCCTTCGAGATCGGCCGCCTCGGCCTTCAGCAGCAGATCAGCCTCGTGTGCCGGGTCGACGCCCGGCAGCGCCAGGCCGGTGATGGTCTCGATCGCGCGTACGCCATGGATCGTCGGCAGGAAGGCAGCGACGTCGAGGCCCTGGCGGCGTGCCCAATCGCTCCACACCCGTTCCGCCGAGGCGATGGAATTGATGAGCGTGCCGTCCATGTCGAAGAGGAAGGCCGCGAATTTTCTGCTTGAATACATGATTTTCCTTGAGTCCGGGGAGCGCTGGTGGGGTTGCCGAACCTAACGTCTCGACCGCGGCAGGGGAAGACACGGGGTGGGCTTTTCGATCGGCCCAGGGAACCACGGTATCCTCCGGGCGTTTGGGAAGGACTGCTTCTCACAAGATCGAAGGGGGGACCAACGATGCTGATCCGGCTCGGCTATGAAATCGCCATCGAATGCGTAGCCGCCACGCCGGTGATTTCAGTGCTCGAGATCCATCGGGACAGGCAGGCTGATATCAAGCGGCAGACGCGGGTGCTGACCTCGCCCGCGGTGCCGACAAGGCTGTACCACGATCTGCATGGCAATGCCTGCCGGCGCTTCACAGCGCCCGCCGGTGGTTTTCGCATCCTGTACGACGCGGTCGTCGAGGACAGCGGCGAGACGGACGAGGTAAACACGCTGGCCAGGGAAGTGCCGGTGGCGGACCTGCCGGACGAAGTTCTCGGTTATCTCCTGGGCAGCCGCTATTGCGAGACGGATCATCTGAGCAGCCTGGCCTGGCAGCTCTTCGGCGACATTCCGTCCGGTTGGGCGCGCGTGCAGGCTATCGTCGACTATGTCCACAACCGGCTGTCGTTCGGCTATGGCTATGCGCGCTCGACCCGCACGGCGGCTCAGGCGCATGAGGAACGCGTCGGGGTCTGCCGCGACTTCGCTCATCTGGCGATCACGCTTTGCCGCTGCATGAATATTCCGGCACGCTATGTGAACGGCTATCTCGGTGATATCGGCGTGCCAGCCGATCCGGCACCGATGGACTTTTCGGCGTGGCTGGAAGTGTTCCTCGACGGCAAATGGTACACGTTCGATCCTCGCCACAACACGCCAAGAATCGGCCGCATCGTCATCGCCCGCGGCCGCGACGCCACCGACGTGCCGCTGCTGCATAGTTTCGGCGCCCACCGGCTCAGCCTGTTCAAGGTATGGACCTATGAACAGGAAGGCAATCTGTTCAACCCGCCCTACCACGGTATCGACAGGACCGTCGGCGCACAGATGCTGGCCTAACGGTATGTCGATTCAGGTGAGGCCGGTCTGCAAATGACGGCTTTCTGCGCTTCCGGTGCTCACGGACCAAATGTCCGCTCCGCTCCGGTTCTCGAAAGCCATCATTTTCGACCTGGCCTGACCTGAATCTCAACACCCCTTGAGGCGCGGCCAAAAGCGGCCCTGGTTTTCAAACGTGATGGCGCTTTGGTCTTTCGACGGCCGGAGGCGTTGGATCCGATCATTTCGCGCCTTGCAGTCTCGGGACAACTGGCCCGCTTCGGCACACGGACCCTGTCCCGCAACAGGACGTCATCGGGATTCCGTGATTGCTTCGTCTTGAGCATGGTAACCGGCTCGTAAACGCAGCCGCGGCCGCGCTTTTCTGTTTACCAGTCATTCACCTTTGCGGAGCTTGAAGCCGAACAAAAACAATGATTTGGCGGCAAGCGGCCGGCCTTCTGCCAGCCAGCGGCGTCATCCGGCGGGAATCCTGCATTGCCCTGTCCGCGGCGACGAGGCCGAGGCGAATGGAGGCTGTAGGATGCGGAATTACGGGGGTCTTGTTCACGCGGTCGGCGGGTTCGCCAGGGATCGCGGTGGAAATTTCGCAATCCTGTTCGGCCTCAGCGCCTCGGTCTTGGCGCTGGCTGTTGGCTTCTCGGTCAACGTATCGCAGCTCTACAATGCCAGATCGAGCCTCCAAGGCGTCGTCGACGCCGCGGTCACATCGACGGCACGCGACCTAACGACCGGCGCCATCAAGGAAGCCGATGCCAACAAATCGGTGCAAGCCTTTCTCGACGCCAACAGCCAGGCAGGCATTCTGCAGGCCGACCAGATCGTACTCGACAGGCTGATCGTCAACAGGACCGCCAAGACGGTCCAGGCTGACGCCCATGTCGATGTCGGGCTGTATTTCCCGATTTTTGGCACGGGCGACATGAAACGCGTCGCCGCCTCCACGACGGCGCTCTATTCGGACAAGACCGTCGAAGTGGCGATGATGCTCGACATAACGGGGTCGATGGCCAAGCGCGGCAAGGTCGACAAAATCGGCGATCTGAAAACAGCTGCAAAAAACGCCGTCCAGACGATGCTGCAGAAACAGGATCCGCAGAACCCCCGCATCCGCGTCGCGATTGTGCCTTATGCATCTGGCGTCAACGCCGGCAAGCTGGCGGAAAACATCTATGCCGAGAAGCAAGGCAGCTCTGAGCTCCCACCCATCGCTGGCAGTCCGCTTCTCGTCGCCAAGACAGGCAAAAATCTGCTGCCGTCCTTCAGCGACTACATCTCCATGGTCGGCGCGGCGATGCCACGCCCCGACAATTGCGCCACCGAGCGCAAGGACAAGAACGGCAACGCGGATATGAGCGCCGACGGCCCGGATACTGTTCGCACCGACGGGAACGGCAAGAAATACTATGCTCTGGTCAACCGGGACGATCATCTCGGTGACGGGGACATGAACAGGTGCCCTGATGCCAAAGTGATCCCGCTGACCGCCGATTCCGATGCCTTGCTTGAATCGATCGAGGACTTCCGGGCCAATGGGTTTACGGCCGGCGCGATCGCCATTCAGTGGACCTATTATATGCTGTCGCCGCAATGGCGCACTGCGATCAGGAATGCCGGTCTTGGCAAGGGTGCCTCGGATGCCGATCCGAAGAAGATCGCCAAGGTCGCGATCCTGATGACCGATGGCCAGTTCAATACCGCCTTCGCCGGTGCTGGGGACAGCTACAACAGGCAGGGCACCCTTGCGCGCGGCAACGCCGAAACGCTGTGCGACAACATGAAAAACGACGGCATCGAGATTTTCACCATCGGCTTCGATCTGGACGACAAGGATATGTCGACAACCGAGCGGGACCAGGCAAAGGCGGTGCTGAAGGATTGTTCGTCGAAGGATACCTCCGGCGCCAAGAGGCATTTCTTCGACGTGTCCACCGGAGCCGAATTGGACAACGCCTTTCAGGAAATCATTCGCAACACCGAAAAGGTCGCATTGACCCAGTAGTCTAGTCCGCAAACGGAAAAGGCCGCCGCTTCTTTCGAAGCTGGCGGCCTTCCGTGTTTCCGTCCGTGGCGCGGCCCATGGCGATGACCTATCAGGTCAGCCGCCGCGCATTTCGCGCCTTAACGGGAAGACTGCTTCCCGAAAGTGCAATCCGCTGAGGCCACGTTCTGGAAAACGAAATCACTCGACATCGGATCACCTCCTTTCGATTTGTTGAACACATACTCATGATGGGGTGCATTGCAGCAAAAGACAAGGTGCAGGTCTGAAATTAACCAACGGGCGGGCCTGGTGCGGGCCGGCTTGCGATTGCCAGGCCGACCGGGCAAACTTCTGCCCCTGAGCCAGCATTCGGAGGAATCGCATGGAGGCAGCCGAAAAGGCCGCTCGCATCGTTCGAACGGTGATCGAGACATTGAAGCCGGGTTTTGCGGTCAGGCTGTGGACCGGGGAGCGGATCGGCCCCGCCACTGGTCCGGTGCTCACCATCAACGACCAGGACATCGTCTGGCAGATCGTGAAGCGACCGTCCCTGTCGACGCTGATCGAGATGTGGATTTCCAAAACGATCGACATCGAAGACGGGACGATCTTCGATTTTTATGCCCTGCCGTCGCAAGGCAAGCTCAGAACCAAGCTCAAGTCGCTGCCGAAAATGGCGATCCTGCGCGACCTGCCTTCCGTGCTTTTGGCACGCAAGCAGATGAGCGCGCGGACCGATCTGTCCGGGCGCAATCCCTATGTCAGCGGTTCGAGCCAGGAGGCGATCCAGCATCACTATGACATCTCGAACGCCTTCTACCGGCTCTTTCTCGACGAGCGCATGGTCTATAGCTGCGGCTACTTCAAGGATTTCGCCAATGGCATCGACGAGGCCCAGGTCGACAAGCTCGACCACATCTGCCGCAAGCTCCGGCTGAAACCGGGCGAACGACTGCTCGACATCGGTTGCGGCTGGGGCGCCATGCTGATCCATGCGGCGAAGAACTACGGCGTCGTCGGCCACGGTGTGTCGCTGTCGCAGGCGCAGACCGAGCTGGCCCGCGAACGCATTCGCGCCGAGGGGCTGGAGGACCGCATCACCATCGAGATCAAATCCTATGCGGAACTCACCGGCAGCTTCGACAAGATTTCGTCGATCGGCATGTTCGAACATCTCGGGCTCGCCAACCATGCGACTTATTTCAAGACCATTCATCGCCTGCTGAAGCCGGGCGGCATCTATCTGCACCACGCCATCACCCGGCGCAGCAAGGGCGACATCAAGAAGACCTTGCGCAAAGGGCCGGAGTTCAAGGCGCTGCTCAAATATATCTTTCCCGGCGGCGAACTCGACACCATCGGCATGACAACAGGCAATCTCGAGGCGCATGGTTTTCTCGTCTACGATGTCGAGAACCTGCGCGAGCACTATGCCCGCACCTGCAGGCTGTGGGCGGAGCGACTCAACGAAAGGTTCGACGAGGCTATCGCCGAGGTGGGCGAGGCCAGGGCGCGGCTATGGCTGCTTTACCTGACGGGCTGTTCGATTACCTTCGAGCGCGCATCGGCACAGATTTTCCAGACCGTCGTGACCAAGCGCGCGCGCGGTCCAAGCGGCCTGCCGCCGACACGGGCGGATCTGTATCGATAGCTTACAGGAAGCGCATCGCGTCGCCGACTTCGACGCGCGCCGGCCTGTCGACCGTGCAATAGACGCCGAGGTTGTGGGCGTTGTGGCGGACCAGGTTGCGCAGGATTGCCGGATCATGGTCGAAGCCATCCTGGGCGACGATGATGAAACCGCAGCGGCGGCAGGGTTCCGAGATGGTCAGCAGGAGATCGCCGACGGCAAGCTTGCGGCCGATCCATTCCGTTTCGGGAAACGAGCCTTCGATCGCCGCCATGTCGACAACGATGTTGGGGCGGAAGCGGCGCGGGTCGGCGACCCCTTCCGGGTGCAATGCTTTCAGGCGTGCCAGCGAAGCCGTGGTCAACAGATGAATCGACGCCTTGCGGTAGCGCTCCGCGGTCAGCGGGCCGGCATAGTCAGGCCCGGCATTCTCGCGGCGAAACGGACGGAGCGAGGCCTCGAAGCCGAGATAGGCCGACACCGCGCGGTCGCTCTCGATGCTTGGCGCGGCCAGCCAGTCGCCCTCGGGAACGGCAATCTCGAGTTCCAGGGTCGGCGACAGCCGGGTGCGGATGCGCGGCACCTTGTGCCATTTCGCGTCGCGGTCCGGTCGTGCGATCTCGTTGTCGGACACGTCGACAAGGCCGAACAGGCGGTCGCCGTCGATGCTCTCGACGTCGACCGAGATTGTTTTCAGGCGCTCGCCGGCAAGCGAACTCGCCGGATAGCGCCAGAGTTCGCTGACAGTGCCCAGCGCGGCCTGCATCAGCTCTTCTTGTTCTGCCGGTTGGCGACCAGATCATCGACGACGGCCGGGTCGGCCAGCGTCGAGGTGTCACCCAGGGCAGAAAAATCGTCCTCGGCGATCTTGCGCAGGATGCGACGCATGATCTTGCCGGAACGCGTCTTCGGCAGGCCCGGCGCGAACTGGATCTTGTCGGGCGAAGCGATGGCGCCGATCTCCTTGCGGACATGGGCAACAAGCTCCTTGCGCAGCTCTTCGGTGGGTTCGGCACCCTTCATCAAGGTGACGTAGCTGTAGATACCCTGGCCCTTGATGTCGTGGGGATAGCCCACGACCGCGGCCTCGGAAACCTTCTCATGGCTGACCAGCGCCGATTCGACTTCGGCCGTGCCCATGCGGTGGCCGGAAACGTTGATGACGTCGTCGACGCGGCCGGTGATCCAGTAATAGCCGTCGGCGTCGCGGCGGCAGCCGTCACCGGTGAAGTACTTGCCCTTGTAGGTCGAAAAATAGGTCTGCACGAAGCGGTCGTGATCGCCATAGACTGTGCGCATCTGGCCCGGCCAGGAATCGGTGATGCACAGATTGCCGTCGGCCGCACCTTCCAGCACCTTGCCCTCGCCGTCGACCAGCTGCGGCTTGATGCCGAAGAAAGGCCGCGTCGCCGAACCCGCCTTGAGGTCGGTCGCACCTGGCAGCGGCGTGATCAGGATGCCGCCGGTCTCGGTCTGCCACCAGGTGTCGACGATCGGCACCTTGCCGTTGCCGACGACGTTGAAATACCACTCCCAGGCTTCCGGGTTGATCGGCTCGCCGACCGAACCCAGCACGCGCAGCGATTTGCGCGACGTCTTCTTCACGTGCGCATCGCCGGCGCCCATCAGCGCGCGCAACGCCGTCGGCGCGGTGTAGAAGATATTGACCTTGTGCTTGTCGATGACTTCCCAGAAGCGCGACTGCGACGGATAGTTCGGCACGCCTTCGAACATCAGCGTGGTGGCGCCGTTGGCGAGCGGGCCGTAGACGATGTAGCTGTGGCCGGTTACCCAGCCGACATCGGCGGTGCACCAGTAGATGTCGCCGTCATGGTAGTCGAAGACATATTGGTGGGTCATCGAGACGTAGACGAGATAGCCGGCGGTGGTGTGCAGCACGCCCTTCGGCTTGCCGGTCGAACCCGACGTGTAGAGAATGAACAGCGGGTCCTCGGCCTTCATCTTCTCGGGCTTGCATTCGGCTTTCACCGTCGCGATCTCGTCGTGATACCAGACGTCGCGGCCTGAAACCCAGCCGGTCTTGCCGCCGGTGCGTCGCACGACCACCACCTTTTCGACTTTCGTTCCGGCTTTCGCGGCGATCTCGATCGCCCTGTCGGTGTTTTCCTTCAAAGGGATCGGCTTGCCGCCGCGCAGGCCTTCGTCAGCCGTGATAACGAAGGTCGACTTGCAGTCGTCGATGCGGCCGGCCAGCGCATCCGGCGAGAAACCGCCGAAGACGATCGAATGGACGGCGCCGATGCGCGTGCAGGCCAGCATCGCATAGGCGGCTTCCGGGATCATCGGCATGTAGATGGTGACTCGATCGCCTTTCTTGACGCCGTGTTTCTTCATCACATTGGCGAGCCGGCAGACATGCTCGTAGAGCTCGTTATAGGTGACCTTCTTGTCGTCGTAGGGATTGTCGCCTTCCCAAATGATGGCGGTCTGGTTGCCGCGCTTCTTCAGATGCCGGTCGATGCAGTTGTAGGAAACGTTGGTCAGTCCGTCCTCGAACCATTTAATCGAGACCTTGCCGTCGAAGGAGGTGTTCTTGACCTTGCTGAACGGCTTGAACCAGTCGATGCGCTTGCCGTGCTTGCCCCAGAATTTGTCCGGGTTCTTGACGCTGTCGGCATACCATTTCAGGTAGGTGTCATTGTCGATCAGCGCGTTTTTCTTCCACGCCGGCTGGACGCGATGGACATGAAACTCGGACATTCCTGACTTTCCTCCCGAACCAATCGCCGGCTTGAAATGCCGGCGGGATCGCGGCGACACGGCCGCGAATTCGGCGGCATTATTACCAGTTCCGCCGTTACGGCAACATTAGACGTTGGATTCGCGCGGCGGGATGCCGCAGGGGCTTCTCCAGGGCTGTCAGCACTCGAAGAGGTGCGCTGCTAACTGCATGTTTTCGCATGCTAAAGCCGGTTCAGATGAAGAAAAAATCAATAGACGGTTAATCAGCGGCGCGCACAATCAGCCGTGGGAGGACAGGCGAATCAACCTGGGGACCGTCATGCGCGACCATGCCGAAATGGACCTGATGCTCAAAGGCTATGGCTTGACCACTGCCAAGATTCTTTATCACTTTCCCGATCACCCGCATCTGCTGCAGAGCTTCATCTGGCAGGACTACGATCTCGCGCCGAAGTTTCCGGTGCTGATCAAGTTCATCGAATTCTGGAAGGCCAAGCTGGACGGGCCGCTGCATTCGATCAGCTACACCCACCAGAAGCTGATCGCGCCGAATGAATGGCGCAAGGTGGATGGGGAGTTTGTGCTGCACTAGGGGCAAGTTTCGCAGCAACGGCTTCTTGAGGTCGGCGTTCTACGACGCCCCCCTCTGTCCTGCCGGACATCTCCCCCTCAAGTGGGCAGATTGGCAGCTCCACCGACAACGCCGCCCCTTGTTAGGCCTGCGATTGGCGAAAGTCGCCGCGACATCCGATCTCCCCCCTTGAGGGGGAGATGTCCGGCAGGCCAGAGGGGGGCGCTGGCCCGCGAACCTTGCGCCATGACGGCCCGATGCGCTCAAACCACCGGCGGGTTCAACCGGGCAAAGCCTTCCTGCCGCCGATACGGGAAGTACGGGTAGGGCGCGGTGACTTCGCTTGCCGCGTCGAGCTGCCTTATCTGCTCCGGCGTCAAGGTCCAGCCGACGGCACCGAGGTTCTGGCGCAACTGCTCCTCGTTGCGGGCGCCGATGATGACCGACGATACGGTCGGGCGCTGCAGCAGCCAGTTGATGGCGATCTGCGGCACGGTCTTGCCGGTTTCCTCGGCCACGACATCGAGGGCATCCATCACTCGATAGAGATGCTCGTCCTCGACCGGCGGACCGAAGCTTGCCGTGTCGTGCAGCCGGCTCTGTTCCGGCAGGAGCTGGCCACGGCGGATCTTGCCGGTCAGGCGGCCCCAGCCAAGCGGGCTCCACACCAATGCACCGACACCCTGGTCGAGGCCGAGCGGCATCAGCTCCCACTCATAGTCGCGGCCGACCAGCGAATAGTAGACCTGATGGGCGACATAGCGCGGATAGCCTTGGCTGTCGGCTTGCGCCAACGACTTCATCACTTGCCATCCGGAGAAGTTGGAGACGCCGACATAGCGCAGCTTGCCGGCACGGATCAGGTTGTCCAGCGTCGACAGCACCTCCTCGATCGGCGTGCCGGCATCGAAGGCGTGTAGCTGCAAAAGGTCGATGTAGTCGGTGCCGAGGCGCCTCAGCGCATCATCCACGGATCTGATCAGCCGCGAACGTGACGAGCCGTAATCGCCCGGCCCATCGCCCATCGGCAGCGCGGTCTTGGTCGAGATCAGCACGGCATCGCGGCGGCCTTTTAT
>NZ_RZRP01001630.1:0-422 GCF_003997795.1 Mesorhizobium sp. M7A.F.Ca.US.005.03.2.1
GGTGCTGATCGCCTCGGCCGGCGTCGACATCGCCTTGCTGCGCTCTTCGCTGCTGATGGCCTTCGGCCTCATCGGCCTGCTGCTGTTCTTCACCATCGACGCGCTGAAGCCGCTTTCGCGGCTGTTCCCGGCGCGGCTGTTCTCATGGCGCACGCCGGTCGGCGCCGGCATGACCATGGTTGCCGCTTTTTCGGTGGCCACCTGTTCCTTCGGCGTCTACGGGCCGCTGCTGCTGACCAGCCTTCACGACATTCCGCTGCTGACCACCGGCTACATCATCGCCGCCGAATCGATCGCCTGGTCGATCCTGTCGATCCTGGTCGCCAACGCGCCGCCGCGGCGCGAGCGGCTGATCATCATCGGCGGCGCGGTGATGATCGCGGCCGGCATCGCCGGCTTTGCCTACACGATACCCCTGGGCT
>NZ_RZRP01001631.1:0-422 GCF_003997795.1 Mesorhizobium sp. M7A.F.Ca.US.005.03.2.1
GTTAAGAGGCCTAGATTATCGCCAGATGTAGTAAATTTACGCGGAACGAGGCGTCAGACCGCCGAACCATGGAGGTCATAGGCGTCGGCACGGTCGATCTTGACGGTGACGATATCGCCTTGGCGCAGCGGACGACGCGACTGGATGTGCACCGAGCCATCGATCTCGGGCGCGTCGTATTTGGTGCGGCCCTGTGCCGATGTGCCATGCGCCTCGTCGATCAGCACCGGGAGGCGCTTGCCGACTTTTCTGGCCAGCTGTGTCGCCGAAATCTTCTGCTGACGCTGCATGAAGCGGTGCCAGCGCGCCTCCTTGATTTCCTGCGGGACCTGTTCGAGACCGAGATCGTTGGAGCGGGCGCCGCGGACCGGCTCGTATTTGGAGCAGCCGGCCCGGTCGGTCCTGGCTTCATCGGGCCAGTC
>NZ_RZRP01001632.1:0-422 GCF_003997795.1 Mesorhizobium sp. M7A.F.Ca.US.005.03.2.1
TGCGCGAGGATTCGGCGGCCGCCATGATGCTCAAGCCAACCGACAGCCAGCGCATCGTGCGGGCATTGGAGGTTCTCGATGCGTCTGGCCGTTCGATCCTGGAATGGCAGGCAGAGCGCGGCCAGCCGCTCATCGACAGGCAAAGCGCGCATTTCCTGGTGATCGAGCCGGATCGGGCGGCGTTGGTCGGACGCATCGACAAACGCTTCGACCAAATGCTGGACAAGGGCGCGCTGGACGAGGTCAAGCGGCTTGCGGCACTTGGCCTCGATCCCGAATTGCCGGCGATGAAAGCGATCGGCGTTCGCGAACTGCAGGCGGCGATGGCCGGAGGGATTGGCTTTCCCGAGGCAATCGAACGCGCCAAGATCGCGACCAGGCAATATTCCAAGCGGCAAACCACCTGGTTCAGGCATCAATTG
>NZ_RZRP01001633.1:0-417 GCF_003997795.1 Mesorhizobium sp. M7A.F.Ca.US.005.03.2.1
AGACCGACGTGCTGTACGATGAGGAGGGCCGCCGGAATGTCCGGCGAAATATCCCGGACAAGTCTCTTCAGCGCGTCGACGCCCCCCGCCGAGGCTCCGATTGCGACAATGCACCGGTTCTCGCAACCGTAGGCACGGACCTTCTCCGACTGCCCCGCATGTTCCGACTCTGATCGTGGTGCGGCGGTGGCCATATGTGCTTCACCCACTCAGCAAATAGCGAGCACTCCGGCCAGTCCGCTGCTGCCAGTCGGATGCCCTGCTTTCGTCGTTAGCTTCCTGACCCCGAACATAGTTGCCCGCAATGACGTCAGCTCCAAACTAACGCTTACGTGCGCGTTTGACAGCAGCCTCGGCCACGGCCGGCGCCTCCTGAATGCTTGCCGCGCCGCCAAAATCCGCGTTCTTGGTTCGGCC
>NZ_RZRP01001634.1:0-417 GCF_003997795.1 Mesorhizobium sp. M7A.F.Ca.US.005.03.2.1
CTCGCGCACCTTGCGGCACTCCTGTGCGACGATGTCGAAGGCGTTGGAGCGCTTCAGCGTCGGTGTCTCGACGAAGCCATGCGGCGCGAAATAGAGCGGCACTTCCATGCCCCATGAATTGCCCCAGCGCGCGCCGGCGGCATCCATCGCGTCATGCGCGCCGGCTGTCTTCAAGGGCCGCCCCGCCGGCAACTGCACGTTGGGATAGCTCATGACAAAGCGGCGCGAATAGAACTGCCCGGTGGTCTGCCTGATGTATTCGCGGTTGGAGGCGAAATCGCCATAGCGGGCGATGTCCATGCCGTAGACATCGGCTTCCGGCTCGCCATGGATCATCCATTCGGCAAGCGACTTGCCGACCCCGCCGCCTTGCAGGAGACCGGCCATGACGCCGCACGCCACCCAGTAGTTGGGAAC
>NZ_RZRP01001635.1:0-415 GCF_003997795.1 Mesorhizobium sp. M7A.F.Ca.US.005.03.2.1
CTCCGGAGGATGAGCCCGACGCCATGCGCCGCCAGAGCGCTGAAGCCGAGAAGGCGGCGCTGCTTGCCGCGCTCGATGGCGGCCACGTCAAGGCCGGTCCGGCCGGCGCGCCTGCGCGCGGCCGCTCGGACGTCTTGCCCACCGGCCGCAATTTGTTCACCTCGGACCCGCGCACCATGCCGACGCCGACCGCCTATGATTTGGGCAGGGCAGCGGCGGAGGAAGTCGTGCGCGGCTACATGCAGTCGCATGGCGACTGGCCACGCTCGCTGGTCATCGATCTCTGGGGCTCGGCATCGCTGCGCACCGGCGGCGAGGAGATCGCTCAAGGCCTGGCGCTGATGGGCTGCCGGCCGCAATGGGATTTGGCCACCGGCCGCATCACCGGCATCGAAGTGCTGCCGCCGGTGCGCAG
>NZ_RZRP01001636.1:0-415 GCF_003997795.1 Mesorhizobium sp. M7A.F.Ca.US.005.03.2.1
GCATCGAGCGCCACACCCTCGCCGCGCAGCCTGGCGCGCAGTTCGAGTATCTCGGCGACGAGCACCTTTTCACGATCCCAACGCTGCTGCGCCGCAGCCAGGGCGATCTCGCTTTCGGCAAGCCCGGTGTCGACGCGCGCCTGCCGTTCAGCCACCTCGATGCCGATCGCGGCCTCGCGCCCGATGATGCCGCGCTCGACCTCCAGAGCCTGGCGGCGGCGCATGATGTCCTCGACCTCGGCTGGCGTAGCATGCTGCGATATGGCGACACGGGCGCAGGCGGTGTCGAGGAGGCTCACCGCCTTGTCAGGCAGTTGCCGTGCCGGGATGTAGCGATGCGACAGGCCGACTGCTGCCTCGATCGCCTCGTCGAGTATCTGCACCTTGTGGTGTTGCTCCAGAACCCCTGCCACAC
>NZ_RZRP01001637.1:0-413 GCF_003997795.1 Mesorhizobium sp. M7A.F.Ca.US.005.03.2.1
GAAAACGCAGACCGTTCGTGGGTCTTGATAAAGGCCTCAACGGGCATTCCCGGAAGAACAATGAGTCCGTCTAGCCGCGCCAGTTCTTCGGGCGCTACCACGAAGCGCACCTGATAGTAGGAAGATCCTGAGCGCTCGTTAGTCGTCAGGTCAGCTGCAATACGGACAACCGTCCCATTGAGTTCCGGCGTGGTACGCTGATTGAATGCCGAGAGGCGTAGCACTGCCTTCTGCCCAAGCTCAATCTGGTCGATGTCGCGCGGTGCGATCTGGGCATCCAGCGCGAGCCCGCCGCTATCGGGAACGATCGACATAATCACATCCCCTGGCGAAATGACGCCGCCGACAGTGTGAAATGCCAGTTGGTGCACGATGCCAGCCTGTGGAGCGATGATGTCGATTCGCTTGAGTTG
>NZ_RZRP01001638.1:0-410 GCF_003997795.1 Mesorhizobium sp. M7A.F.Ca.US.005.03.2.1
GTTGACGAGCTTAGTGGCGGAAAACTCGATCCGCCGATTGAGCGCCTTGTTCTTCGGCGTGTCGTTGTCAGCAACCGGGCGCTCCTCGCCATAGCCAGTCGCCGCGATCTGGGTGCGCGGAATGCCAGCGGCAACTATGGCGTCGGCAACCGCCTGGGCCCTTCGCTCCGACAGGCGCTTGTTCTCGATGGGCGACCCGTCGGAATCGGTGTGTCCAGAAACCTCGACCTTCAGGCCCGGGCACTTGCCCACGACGCCGACGACCTCAGCAAGCAGCGGCCGGCTTTGGCTATCGAGCCGCGCGCTCGCCGTTCTAAAGTAGATGGCTCCGGTGCGCGACAGCACCGCGAACCTGTTGAGGCACTCCTCGTCGCTGAAGCTGGTCTTCGCCGCATCGGTGGTGACAGGCC
>NZ_RZRP01001639.1:0-405 GCF_003997795.1 Mesorhizobium sp. M7A.F.Ca.US.005.03.2.1
GGCCGTGCAGGCCCGGACGCTGATCATTGCCGGCGCCTGCGACCCGCTGTTCGGCGAGGCGCACCAGCAGGCGTTGCAATCCGCTCTTGCCGGAGCCGTCTTCGTCCGGGCCGAGAGCTGTGGCCACAACCCGCATTGGGAAGACCCGGCCCTTGTCGCCAAGACCATCGTCGAGGCATTTGAAGTCTGATGCATGTCGCCCAAAAGTGGCCCCGGTTTTGGGAGAACGACATGCACAAAAAAGGATCTATTCCTAAGCGCGTCGACGCGCTTTAGGAATAGATCCCGACCAGTGATTGCGATGTCGGCGACAGCCGCAAGGTCTCCGTGGGTTTGGTCAGGCCGGGTTGCGCGGCCCGCCAAAAATCCTGCCATGCCGGCGAGGCGGCAAGCGCGGCCTTGTGG
>NZ_RZRP01000163.1:0-9266 GCF_003997795.1 Mesorhizobium sp. M7A.F.Ca.US.005.03.2.1
GTATCAGGCCGATGGCCGCATCGGGTCGGCGTCGGCAGCGTGGTCGCCGTCACATTCGGAGCATGCCGCGCTGAGGCCGGGGCAGCCGCGCCGGTGGGTGCCGGCAGGGCAACAATGGCCGTTGGAACTCGTCCAGCGCGGACATTGGAAGACCTGGCCAGCGCCGCCGCAGCCGCTGCATTCCAGCGTCGCCGACCCCACGCCACGAGGTATCGCCCCAAACCTGACGCTTGTTCGCAAATTTCAGCCCACCCAAAATTGCTGCACCGGCACACCGCTGCATTAGCCCCGGCTAACAATATCACATTCGTGATTACCAACAAGTTTCAATCGCGCGATGCGCCGGAAAGCCGTTCGGGCCGGCGTGTCGTCAGGCCGGCTTCAGCCGCATCGCGGCGAGATACATGAGCGCCGAGGTGGCCTGCCCGCGGTCCCAGCCGGCAGCCTCGACCTTGCGGAGCAGGGCGTCGAGATGCGGAGCCAGCATATCCCTGCATTCCTGTTCGTAGGCGGTGCTCATCGCCGGATGCCGCGGTGCGCCAATGGTCAATGCCTTGGCCATGTCCGTTTCCCCCTTTGAGCGAGCAACGCTATACCGTCGGCCGGCAAACCGAAGATCGCTCCTTGCCGTCGGTGTGAGGCTTCGAAGCCTGCTTCGACCCGCGGCAAGCGCCCTGTCGAGAAAAATTGGCCTGGTGTGTCGGATCTGGCGTCCGTCGCGCGTCCTAGGAGCGAGCAACCTGCAAAGCTGGAGAACGAGCATGTCGTCGCAAATCACTCAATCGCCGTGGCAGACCGCGGCCCTTCTCATCGCCCGGCTGATTTTCGCCGGCGTCTTCCTGATGGCGGTGACGTTCAAATTCATGGGCATGGCGGCCACCGCCGGCTATATCGCCGCCGCCGGCTTTCCGTTTCCGCTGTTCCTGGCCTGGTGCGCGGCGATCCTGGAAGTCGCGCTGGTGCTGTGCTTCCTGACCGGCGCCTTCTTCACGCAGGCGGCCCTTGTCGCCGCCGCCTATGTGCTGTTCCTGGCCCTTGCCTTCCACGGACCCAGCCACTGGGCCGGCAACCAGGCCGAGTTCGGCTTCTTCATCGACCATTTTTCGTTCCTGGCCGGACTGCTGTTTGCGGCGGTACATGGACCGGGCAAGGTGCTTTCGCTCAATTTGGGATGGCCGGGCAGGGCTTGAGGCGAGGGCAGTGGGCCACCGCGGACGCATGCCGGCCCGCCGGCACCGTTCACAGCTGGTCGTTGTAGGGTTCCTTTATCTTGCCGACCATGCGGGCCAGCTTTGAGAAGGACGGCAGCTCCGCCTCCGGCTGGCACTGGTTGGCGAGTTCCAGCAGCCGGATCGGAAAGTTGACGGCGTCGCGGCTGGATGCGGACATGCCTTCGGATCGTTCCTCGTTGGTTTCGCCGGCCTCGGTCTTGCGCAGGGCCAGGTCGATTTCCTCCGCCGTCAGCACCCCCTTTTGAACCAGGAGACGATTGATCGAGGCGACGGCCATCAACAGGCCTTCGAGTTGCAGGTTGGCGACATTCATGGCGATTGCTCCCGTGGCTGGGGTTGAAACGCACGAGCGGCATTTCCGCTCCAGAAAGTCTGCGGGCGAACGCCTATTCCTGCGTCAGCCGTTCGCCATATTCGCGCCACAGCGCCTTGACCTCCAGGTTGCCGAGGCTGCCGATCGAAACATCCCCACAGCTGATGGCGACGGCGCCGACGTCGTATTGGGGGTAGGCGTTGGCGACGAAACGGATGGCTTCGCCCAGCGAATGCACGCGGATGACTGGATCGGCCTGACCCTGGCCGGTGCTGCACACGCCGGAAACCGTGGCTGGTGCATGTCGCATCCTGAACACGGATGCCATGGCTGGTCTGTCCATCGTCCTCTCCCACAAGGCCGTGCGACGGGAATCATTCCATGAGCTTCGACGAATGATTTCACACCTGCCGGCTTATGACCAGCCGCCGGCAAAAGCAGGGTTTTATGCGCTTTGCCAGCGTCGCTCAGCGCGGGAGTTTCGACCAGACTAGGAATTTTTTCTCAGAAAATGGTTGACGGGGTGAGTGCAGCTTCGCCTTCCAGACGCTGAACCCTGTGATCGGCACCGACGACATTGTGCTGTCGTTCTACCAGTCCGACGACACCGTCGGCGATATCCAGGCAGCCGCGCAAGGCATCATCGACCAGGCCCAGGCCGCGGCGGACGTAGCGACGGGCGCCATGACGACCGTGCTCGATCCGCAATTCGCGACAAAGGCGACTGCGGAGGCATACTCGCCGGCGGTTGCGCCCACATACATCCGCACCGCCTTCTACGACAGCTCTCAGGTGGCAGGCAGCGGCGCTGTGTACCGCAAGAATGGAACGAATGTCGGGGATTTGGTGATCACGCTGAGCGATGGCATGACGAAAACAGGCTATACGCTCGCCTCAACCCCGGTGACGGCATCAATGCTCGGGGCGCGTGGTGGCGGTGTGAATGCCACGGCTGCTATCAGTGCACTGCTCGCGGGCAGCTATCCGCATGTGCTGATTGACGGCTCCTACCAGACCGACGGCAACCATACGATCTCGACAGCGAAGAAGCGCGTCGAATGCCTGGGCGGCTCTGCCCTGATCCTGCGCGCGCCAGTCGGTGCCGTTACCGGCCACCATCCCGTCATCGATATCGCTGCCGATGACGTCCTGATAGACGGGGACCTCACGATTGATGGTGGATCACATGCCGGCTACCAGGCTTCTATCGGTATTCGCGTCGGCCTCTCCACTGGTGCACGCCGGAAGCGGCCGACAATCCGCGGCGTGAAAGTCCGTAATCTCGGCCTTGCCGGTGTGATGGCGCTCTGTGTCGACAGCCCGACGATTGAGGACATTGACGGCTATAACATCGTCACGCCAACCGGCGGCGAGTTTGGCGACACGGTTTACGTGGCCGGCGTCCGCAAGCCGATCCTGCGCAACATCCGGTCGGCGAAGTGCAAACGCGACGGTGTCGTGTTGACCTATACGGGGAATCTAAACACCACCGACGTGTTGGTCGACGGGGTTTTCGCCGATGCACATCTCGACAGCCCCTCCGCCGGTGTCTGGGTGGAGATGACCGGTGCGCGAGATCCGCGAGGGATCATAACTAACGTGGTGGCGAATGACTGTCTGATTGGCGTAGCTGCGACTGACGCCAACAGCGAGATCGTCATTTCGAATGTCAAGGCAATCGGCAACCGGCTCTCCGGTAGTTCTGCCGGTAACGTCTTCGGCGTTCAGATTCAGTCGGGCCGGCTCGATAACTGGTACATCGATCGCTACAACACAGCCCTGCAATTGGAACCAAACGGCGAATATCAGTTCGCCCTCAGCTCGCAAGTTGGATCGTTTGCGATTAGCGAAACGATCAGCGGCGGCACCTCTGGCTCGACCGGAACCCTGCGGTTCCAACATTTTGAAATCGTCATTACCGGTTCAACCCTCGACTATGAACTCGGTGAGACGGTGACAGGCGGTTCATCCGGCGCGACGGGCATCTTGGTCGACTTCTTTGCCAACGTGCTGAGGGTCTTGCCGATAAGCGGAACGTTTCAGGCCGCTGAAACAATCACTGGAGGCACCTCTGCGATTGCCAAAACGGCAAACAGCGCGACCCAGCGCATCTATGTGCGCGGTTCGGCCGGCATCTTTCGGGCTGGCGAGACTATCACGGGCGGAACGTCAGGTGCCACAGCCGTAATCGCCGCGCCCTACCAGACGCCACTTGCGATCGGCCCGGGCACGTTGATGAACTGCTCGACCGACGCCATTGTCGTTGCGAACGTAGTGACACCGGCGAGCCTTAGCCTTTCTGGCATCAGGGGAAACACCCAGTCGCATGGCGTCCGGTTCAATCTTTCGGTGGGCCAACGGCTGCGCAAAGCCAGTCTCAGGGACATCGCCCTGAAGAACCCGACCTCCATTGGCGTTGCCTTTCGGGTAACCACCGGCGGCGCGATAGACGAAATGCTGGTCGATGGCTTTGACATGACGGAATGGGTTGGCGATGGCACCGGCAGTTCCATCACGGCCGGCACCGTGACCAGGTTTATTGGCGGCAACAATCCCGGCCTGCAGGGGACGTCGAGTGTGCCGATCAATCTGAGCGTTAACACAACGCTGTCCGGGCTTCACAACCGGGCACTCTGCCACAACAACGGCGCCGGCGCGACGTGCACACATACGCTGCCGCCTGCCGTGCCTGGCCTTCGGATCGGCTTTGCCGGAGTACACGCAACCCATGTCATGAACATCGAGCCCAACGGGACGGACACGATCAAGGGCGGCGGTGCAGGCAAATATCTCATTCTCGATCCCGGCGAGCGTGTAACCCTGGAGGCCTATACGGTAGGACTGTGGGTTGTCAGTTCGGCTATCGGCTGGTCAGGGGATTTCGAAGCCTAGGATGAATTCGCAACTTTGCGTAAGGGTACTGCGTCATGCCTAAGTTGATCGTTGCGAGGATGACGAAAACTAGAGGATACGTCAGCTTCAATTTTGTGGCCAACAACACAATCGACAGGCCAATGCCCAAGAGCGGCAAGCTCAACAAATACATGGCAATCCCTATAACTGCCCATAAGCCGTATCGGAGCAGAAAGTCGAGGCCAACGCCGAGATAGCCAAATGTGAAGAACATCGGTATCTGATTTTCGCTTAGGCCAAACAACGTTATCCGCTGGTAGGAAAATGCCCACTCCATCATCTGATCGTGCTGCGTGCCTTCGATATAGAGTTGCGATCTTGTTTCAAGATTCAGCAATGCCCAATATATAGTGATTGAAAGCAGCGCTATGCCGCCGGCGGCGACAAGAATCCTCCATCTTCGAACGGCAAAAAATTGGTGGAGCCCAACAATTCCGCAGAACATTGCGACGAACATCATGCCGCCCAGCGACATCGTCGCGATCGCTGAAAGAATGCCTAAAATTGAGACCTTAGAGAGCTTGCGCGAGAGGGCATACTCGCCAGCAAGCAGGCTTGCGATCATAGTCGAATGGGTACCCGGTTCATTCGACAAGCCTGCAAAGCGCGGCACTCTGCCGACGGCAAGCTCAAGTCCTTTCTTACTCATGACCGTCTGATCACCAAGGCCAAGACTTGCAAGCGGGTCAAAATAAGTTCGGAACGCCACGAAATAGAAAATCTGGAACAGGACCATAAGCGCGTGCGCAGCGATCGCCCATCGCAAACCAACCAACAAAGGACGACTGTCTCTGGCAAAGCAAGCTGGAACGAGGATGAGAGCCAAGCTGCTGCCAATAGTGCCTAGGACTGCTTTAGTGCCGCCATCTTCGGTGAAAGTTCCGCACATCCCGACTAGTAGGAAAGCAACGATCCAAAAAGAATTCGCCTTGACCGGCGCATTTAATAGCGGGATCAGCATGAGAAGCCCGAGGTAGCAAAAGGCGGCTACCCCGAATTGAGGCAGATAGACACTTTGCAGACTCATTGCGATGACGGCAGAGGCGGCGTAAATTGTCTTCAGTTTTTCAGCAAAAGTCGACTGCGTCGCAATGGGAATACTTTGCGTTTTTGCGTAATAGTGCGACATGGTTCTAGCAGGACTTGTACGTAGGGATTGTCCCGCAAAGAATGCCGGAGTCTGTCAACGCCGTTGCCAAGTCAAGCGCCCCGTTAATCTTGCATTGCGCTACGACAAATCTACCCAAGGTTGCCACCGTCTTCCCATCGCATGGGGTGCCGCCGCCAACAGGCTTACATTTCACATAGGCATTTTCATAAGAAAGCCTAACGCTCTGGGCTACTTTTTCCGCAGACGTCGTACCTGATGGCCTAACTCCACAGAGAACGATGGAAGTGCCATTCACCTCGAACGAACTAGCGGTGAGCACGGTCAGTCGACCTTTGATGTCCTTTATTTCTGCCAGCTTCGGCACGGCTTTGGGAGCCTTGGGAGTAGCGAATGTTAGGACGCCGATAGTCATGACAGCTCCAAGTCCGACGGCAATGGCAATGAAAGCAATTGGTCTCACGGCTGTCTCACCTCGAATCGGCTATCACTGCGCCTTTTATAAACGCGATTGTTCCCCCAGTTCGGCCAAACTCTGTAAATCCACGCCTGGTTATGTTCCGCTCCAACTCCAGCGCTTCGGCAGGGCCGGTCAATTTGGGGTGGAACTCGATGATGAGTTTTTCAAATAACTCAAAATGGTTTGGCGGAATGCTCGTTTCGGCGCCTTCGATATCCATGATTAAGACGGTTGGCCTAAACGGCAGGTCTGAAACGATTGTCGGGATTGAGAGCATAGGTATTGTGAGTCGTTCGACTTCGTTGTCTCGAGGCAACGCGCTGGACGACCAGAAATTTCGGCTTATACCGAAGCTGATAGAACCGTCGGACGGACCTACAGCGACGGTCCTAAGAATGGGCAAGCTTATCCCATTGAGGCGAAAATTCTCGCGGATGGATGCCTCTAGGCGAGGGTTTGCTTCGACCATGCAGTAGTCATCGATGCCGATGTCGATCATGCAGTTCAACGCCATGAAGCCGATCGCGCTGCCGGCCTCCAGAACCTTGTCGTGGCGACTCAGGAAGCGCAAAGCAAGAGCCGCATCTTGATCCTCGTAACCTCTGGCCATCACGTACCGCATGCGGCGGGAAACGCCATCCAAAGACAGCGTGATGTTCCGGACTGTTACCGTTCTTCTGCCGGCGGTAAGAATTTCAAAGCCAACATCGCGCACGTTCCGAATAGCTTCCAAGATCATCTCGGTTCCTTACGAGCTGGAATCAGCAGCCGAAAGTAAACGCGCCGGCCCTGCCTCTGGCAAGGTGCGTGACTCATATCCACGGCTTGCCCGGTTCAAGGTTTTCTCCGACTGCGGACTTCCTGATCATCGCATCGCTCATCGACTGAAGCGCCCGCGCTTCCCGCCTCGCATTTCCTAGACCGTGAGGTTCCTCCAACGGTCTCCCCCGACCATAGTTCAATGAGGAAAGGAAACACCATGGACCGCAACTTCGCGCGGGCGCTTGCGCTTGTTCTCAAATCGGAAGGCGGGTGGTCGGACAATCCGTCTGATCCTGGCGGCGCCACCATGAAGGGCGTGACGCTTGCCAGCTTCCGCCGCTATGTGAAGGCGGGCGCGACAAAGGCGGATCTGCGCGCGATCAGCGACGCGCAGGTCGCCACCGTTTATCGCCGCTTCTACTGGGACGCTGTGCTCGGCGCCGAGTTGCCCGATGGCGTCGATCACGCGGTATTCGATTTCGCCGTCAACAGCGGGCCTGGCCGGGCGGCCAAATATCTGCAGGCGGCCGTCGGCGTTGCGCAGGACGGCCGGATCGGACCGGTCACCGTCGCGGCGGCCAAGGCAAAGCCGGCCGGTGTGACCATCGATGCACTTTGCGATGCGCGGCTGGCGTTCCTGAAGCGGTTGCCGACATGGGCAACATTCGGGCGCGGCTGGTCGGATCGGGTCAGGTCGGTGCGGGTTCAGGCCCTGCTGATGTCGGCGCAGCGCCCCGCCGCACCGGTGACCGCGGCGGCGCCGCCCAGGGTCGAAACATCGGCCAATGGGGCGCCGTCGGTTCGTCTCGAGCAGCCGACGCCCGGCGGCAAGACGGCTGCCGTGGCCGGCATCCTCGTTCTCATGGCCGGAGCGCTCGCGGCCGTCCGGCATCAGATCGCCGATTTTTTCGGGAGCCTGTTTCGATGACATGGTTCAACACCAATGCGCTGCACAATCTCCTCAACACGCTGATCGCCATCATCTGCGGCGGCGCGCTCGCCGGCTTTGACTGGACGCTGCTCGGCGTGAGCGACCGCACTGCCCTTCAGATCAGCGGCGCCATTGCCCTTGCCAAGATCATCATCAACGCGGTGCGTGACGGGCCGCGCGGCATGGTCGCGCCGGCCAAGGAGACATGAGATGGGAACACTCGCTTTCGCGCTGCTTGGCCAGGCCTGGCCGTATCTTCTGGCAATGGGCGCCGCGCTCGCCGGTGTCTGGACGGCCTACGCCAAGGGCAAGGCCAACCAGAAGGCCAGGCAGGATGCCGCCGACGCCGCGGCGCGCACCGAAGCCCAGGAGATCGACGATGCCGTCGCCGGCCGGGCGCCGGACGACAACAGAGGGAGGCTGGCCAGATGGTCAAAATCATAGCGCTCTCGCTCCTGCTGGCCGGCTGCACCACATCAGGTGGATCGTTCTGCGCGGCCGGGCATCCCATCCGGCCGACAAGGGCAGAGGCGGCGGCCCTTTCCGACGCGTCGGTGGCGGCGATCCTGGCTCACAACGAAAAGGGCCAGAAACTTTGCGGCTGGAGGCCATGATGAACGATCTTTTCGACCTGCTCGGCATCAAGGGACCGGTCGTGGCGGCGGGTCTCGCCGGCGGCGTTCTGCGCGCGCTGTCGCGGCATCGCTACAAGCTGCGCGAAATGGTGGCCTCGCCGATCTGCGGTGCGCTTGCGGCAGCTTATCTGACGCTGCCGGCGGTTTCCTACGCCAGGATCGCCGGCCTGCCGATGCCCGATCCCGCCGACGACACCACCACGCTGGCGGCCGCCTTCCTGATCGGCGTCTGTGCGATGTGGATTTCGGACGTGCTGTTCGAGTTTGTGGTGCGGAGATTCAAACCGGGGGTGGAGGAGTAGCTGTTGGCACCGCGTCGTCTGTTGGCTGCTGCCTGACGGAATTACCGAGACAGGTGGACCTGGCGCGGCGTGGCTCTCATTTCCAGGACCGACCGCTGCCCGCTTCGGCTCACGCCGGGGCGGGCTTTTTGCATTTCCGATCGGCCATTGCTGAGCGGCATTCGAGTTGACCGGTCTCGTCATCGTCCGTTGTGATAAGCAAGTTAATCATGTCGGTTATGCATAATGATTATTGTTAATTTTTGATTGAAGCACCGAAACTGGATAAAGACTTGAGCGGATGAAGTGTTCATATATTGTTAAGCAAGAGGTAGACCACAGAAGACGGAAGCCATCTCCATCATCAAACGGGAGTAGCTTTCATGAACAAGTTCACTGTTATTTTCGCCGCTGTTGCAGTTGCATCGTCCGTTGGAGCCGCCGAGGCAGGTTGTGGGTGCGGAGGTTCGGGCGGCTGGGGAGGCAATTCGAGCCGCCTGATCAATGTTTCGCCGTCCATCGACCTTGGCAAGATCACCGCGCTGAACGACGTGCTCAGCGGCAACAACATCCTGAGCGGCAATGTCGTCTCAGGCATTCTAAACGGCAACAAGACCGGCATCGTCGGTGG
>NZ_RZRP01001640.1:0-405 GCF_003997795.1 Mesorhizobium sp. M7A.F.Ca.US.005.03.2.1
GGCCTGCTTTCAGGCCGTTGTCGACCAGCGGCGCGCCGCTGGTCGACAACGGCCTGAAAGCAGGCCTCGCGCTGCCGATGGGCCGCAAGGGGCCAGCCTTCCTCGCCTACGACAATTTCGACGTTTATCTCGAATGGAACCAGTCCTTCACCTATGCGCTGACGGCAGCCAACCTTGCCGCACGGCTGGCAGGCGCGCCGCCGCTGGACCCGCGCAATCCCGAGACCGGTCTCAACAATGAGCAGATGAAGGCATTGCAGACCAAGCTGGAAGCCAAGGGCTACGATGTCGGCACCGTCGACGGCATTTTGGGTACCAACACCCGCGAGGCGATCCGTAAGGAGCAGACGCGGCTAGGTTTGCCGGTGGATGGCTGGCCGACGCCGGAGCTGTTGGGAAAATTAT
>NZ_RZRP01001641.1:0-404 GCF_003997795.1 Mesorhizobium sp. M7A.F.Ca.US.005.03.2.1
GGCTTCGAGGCCCATGGCGCCGCCTTCGCCGGCATGTGGATTGAGCCCGGCAATCGCCAGCCGTGGCCTGGCGATGCCGAAGCGGCCGGCAAGGTCGGCAGCGGTGATGCGCGCGGTGGCGACGATCAGTTCGGTGGTCAGTGCCTTCGGCACCTCGGCCAACGCTATGTGGATGGTGACGGGAACGGTGCGCAGGTCGGGTCCTGCCAGCATCATCACCGGCATCGCCTCGACACCGCTGTGCCGAGCCGCCAGATGCGCCAGATATTCGGTGTGGCCGGGAAAGCGAAAGCCGGCATCGTAGAGCGGCTTCTTGGCGATGGGGCAGGTGACCACGGCCGAGGCTTCGCGGGCAAGGCAATCGGCGACGGCGCGGTCGATGGCCTCGATGGTGGCGGCCGCAT
>NZ_RZRP01001642.1:0-404 GCF_003997795.1 Mesorhizobium sp. M7A.F.Ca.US.005.03.2.1
CACCGCCGTCATCGTCGTGATCGCCTCCTCGGCCTCGACCTGCATCACCTCTGTTCGCTCGATGCCGAGGAGGCGATCACGACGATGACGGCGGTGTCCGGCATCGGCCCGTGGACTGCGGAAGTGTACCTGTTGTTTGCTGCCGGGCACCCCGACATTTTCCCCGCGCGTGATGTCGCGCTGCAGAGCGCGGTCGGCCACGCGCTCGGCATCGAGCCGCGTCCGCCTGAGAAAACGCTGATCGCATTGGCCGAATCATGGAGCCCGTGGCGAGGTGTCGCATCGCGGCTTTTCTGGTCCTATTATCGTGAAACCAGAGGGCGGGACGCCGCGCCGCCGGCCTGAATCCGCGAAAAATCATAAAAATCATGCATTTTTGGCGCTTCAGCGACGCGACAATCCGC
>NZ_RZRP01001643.1:0-403 GCF_003997795.1 Mesorhizobium sp. M7A.F.Ca.US.005.03.2.1
TGCCAGAACCACATCGTGGCGACGAAGGCGGCGGCGGCGATCCACGCCGAGGCTCTCTTGTGCGCCGCCTGCCTGACGCCGGGTATGGCCGCGACGGCGTGTCCGAGCACGCGGCGGCTCGCGACCGGAAACGCCCGAAGCATGACGAGATGGGCATTCGAGAACGCGAACAGAGGCGCCGCGGCGAGGATGAGCATCAGATGCTGGAGCATGTGGACGGAAAACAGTTCGTCCGACAGAGCGTCGATCGGCGACAGGAGGGCGAGACCGATCACGCCGATCGCAAACAGGAAGGTTGCCACCCGCGTCTTGCCGACCGGCCATTTGCGATGCCGGCGGGAAAGCATTTCCGCTATCCCAGCGAGATACACCGCCAGCAGAATCGCGAGCAGCACTTCCACCA
>NZ_RZRP01001644.1:0-403 GCF_003997795.1 Mesorhizobium sp. M7A.F.Ca.US.005.03.2.1
CATATAGTCCTCGCGGCAGAAATGATCGGCCGAACAGGCCGGCCGGTTGCCGCGATTGACGGCGCCGCCAAGGCATTGGTCGAAATTGTTGGTGGCCACGCAGATGTCAAATTTCTTGCCGCCGACCAGCCCGCAGATCTCGTTCGGCATCGGCTTGCCGGCCTTGAAAGCCGCGAAGACACGGTCCTTGTCGTTGCAACCGCGATAAGCGATCCCGCCAGGCACGCCGATCTTCGGTGGCCGGCAGGTATAGGCGGTGCGCGAAACGTCAGGAGCGAAGGCCGCGAACTGGCCTGATATGCTGTAGCGGTCGTTGAAAGGCTGCTCCGCATTGCTGGCGATCGAGCCGGTCAGACAAGGATGCCCGGAAAACATGTCAGCGCTGTCCTTTGGCAGCAGGCAC
>NZ_RZRP01001645.1:0-396 GCF_003997795.1 Mesorhizobium sp. M7A.F.Ca.US.005.03.2.1
CTGAAGCGATTAAATGAGGAAAGGCCAACGTCACGATTGTCCGCAACACTGAAACCGATTGGCAGTGCAATGCCGCCGCGCTTCGGATTTGGGAACACGAAAGTGGCGCGCCGGGACGCGACTTCACAAATCGCCAATACGGACGCCGCGTGAAGCGGATCGTTCCTGGACCGTCTATCACGTCTTCTCGGGAATTCCGGCACACGGAGACGGCGTTGCCATGGCCGGCCTCAGCCGCCCCGATGCGACACGCCGCATGTTGACCCCCTCACCCAGCGCAATGCCGAGCGTCGCACGGCGTGGATTACCGCGCCGCCTATTGTCCCGCGCGAGAGAGCGGCGGGCCAATCATGACGCTCTCCTTTCCCAATCCCAGCCGCAGTTTCGATGAAGCCC
>NZ_RZRP01001646.1:0-395 GCF_003997795.1 Mesorhizobium sp. M7A.F.Ca.US.005.03.2.1
GACCATCCCCGGCACTGTCGAGGTCAAGCTGCCGGCGGTGGTGGGCGGCGACACCACGGTGCGCGACGTGCATCTTTCCGCCGAGCCGGTCGATGGGGGCTGGTCGGTGAAATCGCTTGCCGCGACCTTGCCCGGCCGCACCACGCTGGAAGCGGATGGCATGCTGGTGCTCAATTTGGAAGGGCATTTCGGCTTCAACGGCTCGCTGCTGCTGGCCGTGGCGCAACCTTCCGGCTTTGCCGCCTGGCTGTCGAAGGATGTGGACGAGGCGATCCGCCGTCTGCCGGCCGCCGGCTTCAAGGCCAAGGTCGACCTCTCGCAGAAGCGCCAGGCCTTCAGCGATCTCGAACTGATCCTGGGCAAGGCGAAGTTTTCCGGCCGCATCGATTCCAGCC
>NZ_RZRP01001647.1:0-395 GCF_003997795.1 Mesorhizobium sp. M7A.F.Ca.US.005.03.2.1
GTCCCAAAACCGCTCCGCACCTTTTGGGCGACATGCATCACGGCGCGAAGATCGACCAGTTCATCATCCTGGCCAGCTTTTCCAGCGCGATCGACCCCAGCTTGGAGTTGCCGTTGGCATTGAGGCCGGGCGACCAGACGGCAAGCGACGCCACGCCCGGCACGATGCCCAATATGCCGCCGCCGACGCCGCTCTTGCCGGGGATGCCGACGCGGAAGGCGAAATCGCCGGAGCCATCATAGTGACCGCAGGTCAGCATCATCGCGCCGATGCGGCGTGCCCGTTCGGCCGACACCACGGAATGCCCGGTCGCCGGGTTCTTGCCGCCATTGGCGAGAAAGCGGCCGGCGAGTGCCAGTTGCCGGCAACTCATTGCGATGGCGCAATGGTGGAAG
>NZ_RZRP01001648.1:0-395 GCF_003997795.1 Mesorhizobium sp. M7A.F.Ca.US.005.03.2.1
AACGTATCCACCATAGTGTCGAGCGAGACATGCATCAGCGTATTCTCTTTGAAAAGATATAAACATATGTTTATGTCAGTTTTCGAAACCTTGCAAGCGCTATGTCGCTTCCGGACAAGAAAATGCCGCTTGTGTGGCGTTTTAAGAGACATGGGCCATGACTGGACCGCGTGAGATGTTCGAGGCCCGCGAAGGCGAGCAGAGGCTGGAAAACGATCCCGCCCTGATGCCGCCGGATGACGGCATCGTCTTCATCGGCCGCATTGCCTCGCCGTGGACGACGCGCGAAACCTGCCCGAAGAACATGCGCGCCGCGCGCGAGACCGGGCAGAAGGCAGTGCTGACCATGGACGCGCCCTACCGAAATGGCTTACGGGGGCTGGAGCGCGCCAGAC
>NZ_RZRP01001649.1:0-392 GCF_003997795.1 Mesorhizobium sp. M7A.F.Ca.US.005.03.2.1
GCCGGACCGGATTGCCTGTCGTCACCGTCTTGACCCCGGCTGCACTGCTGTCCTGCGGCAGGAAGCCGCCGGCGATCGCGTCGACACGGCCGGCCAGCGCCCGGTTGGCGCGCCCCATCACCGCGTTCTGCTCATGGATCAGGGTCGGTACCTTGCGCCGTGTCGCCGCGTAGAGCGGCGGCAAGGTCGGATAGCCGCCGAAGCCGACGACGGCATCCGGCTTGATCCTGGCGATGACGGCAGAAGCCTGGCGCACGCCGCGCCAGATTTTCCAGAAGGCACCAAGCAGGGCAAAAGGGTTTTTCGAGCCCATCGTCGCCGACTGGATCGGGTGGACGGCAGCGGCCGGAAAATGGCCGGCGAAACGCTCGGCACGGTCGTCGGTTGCCAGG
>NZ_RZRP01000164.1:0-9260 GCF_003997795.1 Mesorhizobium sp. M7A.F.Ca.US.005.03.2.1
GGTCTTCCGCCCAGGTCCGCGCGAGGTTGCGCACGGCCGCCTTGCTCGCGCTATAGACGCTGAATGCGGGCGCGCCCGTGGTGCCGGCGCTCGATCCGGTCAGGATAATCGAACCGCCCTCGCCCATCAGCGGCAGCGCCTTCTGGACCGTGAAGATCGTACCCTTCACATTGGTGTTGAAGGTTTCGTCAATGTGCTCGGCGGTGAGCTTGCCGAGCGGAAGCAGGCTTCCCACCCCGGCGTTGGCGAAGATGATGTCGAGGCTTCCGCGCTCGGCCTTCACCGCCGCGTAGAGCCGATCAAGGTCGGCCTCATCCGAGACCGAGCCCTTCACCGCGCGGGCATTGGGCCCGAGCTCGGCCACAGCGGCGTCTAGCGCTTCCTGCCGGCGGCCGAAGATGAAGACGAAGGCGCCCTCCTCGATGAAGCGCTTTGCAGCGGCGAGGCCGATGCCGGTGGCACCACCCGTTATAACCGCAACCTTACCGTCCAGTTTTCCCATGACTTAATCCTTCCAGGCTCTGTCTTTGGTCGTTCGGGGACGCCCCGAGAACCTCTAGATGGGCCCGCCGGGGTCGCGCGGTGAGTGCGGAAGCGCGCACATCGGTGGTGCAGAATCGATCCGCTTTCAGGATTGACGCCAGCCCGCGACGATCCGTGTCCGCCGTTCGGAATAGCGTCGCCCTTGTCGACACAAGCCACGATATCCCGTCCCTACTGCTGTAGGATGTGTTAGATACGGGCTTTGGAAGGCGCACCGCGCGGTGCCGGATTGCACCATGATCGACTGGGATGACGTTCGCTACTTTCTAGCCGTCGCACGCGGAGGCTCGGTGCGGGCTGCCGGCGCGCAGCTCGGGGTGAATCACTCGACCGTGCTGCGACGCATCGCACAGCTTGAGGAACGCCTCGGGGCGCAAATGTTCGAAAAGCTGCCTTCGGGCTACCGCCTGACCGCTGCGGGCGAGGAGGTCCTCGAGCTCGCGAACCAGATGGAAGCGTCGTCGCACCAGCTGGAGACGCGCGTCTTCGGGCGCGACCAGAGCGTACGCGGACTTCTGCGGGTGACGCTGGCACCGCCCCTCGCGACGCACCTGCTCATGCCGGACTTCGCCGATTTCGCGTACGTGCATCCAGACATCGAGATGGAAATCCTGTCGTCCGGCGAACTGGCAAATCTGACCAACCGAGAGGCCGACGTGGCGATCCGCGTCGTCTACGACCGCAAAACCCTGCCGCTCAATCTTCACGGCCTGAAGGGAGCGGAGGTGTTTGGCGGCGTCTACATGTCCCGCGACCGCCTGGCCGCGTGGCGTGCGGGCGCACCTGATCCCATCCGGTGGATCGTCATAAGCGTTCATGGAATTCCAGAGTGGGCCAGCGCGGGTGAGGTTGGCACCACGGGAGTTCCATTCAGGATCACGGACGCCGAGGCGCAGATCGTTGCCGTACGGCAAGGTCTCGGGATCACGACACTGCCGTGCTTCGTCGGAGATGCCGACCCCCTGCTGGTGAGGGTGCCGGGCACCGACCTGCACCTGTACGGAACGCTCTGGCTTCTCACACATGGGGAGACACGCAAGACGAAGCGCGTGCGGCTCTTCACTGAGTTCGTATCCCGCAGGCTCGCCGCCCACGCTCCGCTTCTCGCGGGACTGTCCACATCGCGCGACTGACGCCCGGCGGGTCGCCCGCGACGCTTGCAGTGGATAGGTGCCTGCAAGCGGACAGCGGCATCTATTGCGGTTGCAGATGCTCGGCCATGAAGTCGATGCACGCCTCGGTCTGGGCCTGATCTGTCGACCGGCCGGCCAGAAAACGTTGAACTAATCGGTCCCTGGGGGGGCATGGGCGGTGGAGGAATGGGCGGCGGCGGCACAGGAGGTTTCGGAACGGATGCCTTCTCCGAAGATCCCTCTGCTTCACGGCGCGTGACCAGTCGCTGATCTGACCTCAGGCCGCCTCACCCGACCGGTGCTCGGCAATCGCACTCAGAAAAACCTGGCCGAATTCCTTGAGCTTTGCCGCCCCAACCCCATTCACTTCGGCGAAGGCGTCGAGGTCGTGCGGGCGGCGCTCGGCCATGTCGATCAGCGTGCGATCGGAGAACACCACATAGGCCGGCACCTGGCGCTCCTTGGCGAGCCGCAGGCGCAAGGATTTGAGCGCGGCCAGTAGCCCGGTGTCCACAGCCGACTGCCCGAGATCCTGCCAGGAGCGCATCTTGCCGCGCAAGGCGCGGCTGCGTACCTCGACACGATAATGGAACGGCACCTCGCCACGGCCAAGCGCATGACCCTTTTCGGCGATGGCGAGGCCGCCATGACCGGCCGGATCCGGCATCAGGAACCCGCCGGCGACGAGTTGCCGGATCAGCGACAGCCAGAAATCCTTCTTGTGCGCCAGACCACTGCCGAAACTCGTGAGCCTCTGGTGGTTCCTGGCAAGCACCTTCTCGGTTTCATGGCCGAGCAGGATGTCGATGATATGGCCGGCACCGAAACGCTCACCGCTCTGGGCGATCGCCGTCAGGATGATCCGACCCTCGGCTCCGCCATCGGCGCGCGGTGCCTGGTCGAGGCAGGTGTCGCAATTGCCGCAAGGCTGCGCTTCCTCGCCGAAATAGCCGAGCAGCACCTGGCGGCGGCACTGCGCCGTCTCGCAATAGCCGATCAGCGTGTCGAGCCGGCCATGCGAGCGCCTCTTGTGCTCGGGCGGCGCATCCTCGTCGTCGATGAACATCCTGCGCATGCGGATATCGCCCAGGCCGAACAGCATATGCGCCTCGGCGTCCCGCCCATCGCGGCCGGCGCGGCCTATCTCCTGGTAGTAGGCCTCCAGGCTGCCCGGCATGTCGGTGTGGAAGACATAGGCGACGTCAGGCTTGTCGATGCCCATGCCGAAGGCGATGGTCGCCACCATGACGACGCCGGACAAGGTCATGAAGCTGTTCTGGTTGGCGTCACGCGCCTCCTTGCTCATGCCGGCATGATAGGCGAGCGCGGTGACACCGTTCTTCTCGAGGAAGGCCGCCATCTCCTCCGTCTTCTTGCGCGACAGGCAATAGACGATGCCGCTGCGGCCGGGATGGCGCTCGACGAAGCGCAGCAATTGCCGCTTGCTGTCCTGCTTGGCCTCAATGGCAAGCTTGATGTTCGGCCTGTCGAAGCCCAGCACCAGGGTCTCGACGCGCTCGGCAAACAGCCGGGATTCGATGTCGGTGCGCGTGCCTTCGTCCGCCGTTGCCGTCAGCGCGATGATCGGCACGCTGGGAAAGATGCCGCGCAGACGCGACAGGTCCTCGTATTCGCGCCGGAACGCCGGCCCCCATTGCGAGATACAATGCGCCTCGTCGACGGCGATCAGGCTGATATCGAGCCTGGCCAGCGCCTCGAGCATCCGTTCGGTCATCAACCGCTCCGGCGCGAGATAGAGCAGGCGCGTCTGGCCCGAGGCGACGCGACGCCATGCGGCAATATTGGCATCGCGGTCGATCGAGGAATTGATCGTATCGGCGGCCACGCCGGCAAGCCGCAAGGCGGCGACCTGATCCTGCATCAGCGCCACCAGCGGCGAAACGACAATGGTGAGCCCGCCCAGGACAAGCGCCGGCACCTGGTAGCAGAGCGATTTGCCGGCACCAGTCGGCATGACAGCCAGCACATGACGCCCGGCCAGCAACGCGTCCATGACATCGGCCTGCCCGGGGCGAAAATCATCGAAGCCGAACACGTCCTTCAGCACGCGCCGCTTGGGATCCAGCTCTTCTGTCGCGAGGGCCGCCGGTGCCTGCATCACCGCGCGTCCACGGTCGGCGTGCTTATTGGCATGTCATAGCCGAACTCGGCGCAGAAACGCTGGACGCGGGCGAGAAATGCCGGGGGCAGGCCGCCGAGATAGGTCCTGAATTCTTCATTCCGTTCCCATTTTCTCAACGAAGCCACCCGGATCGGATTGTCCGGGTCCTCGCTGAAACGAATGCGCGGTGTCAGTCCGAATGACTGCGCGATTCTGTCCTGCTGCGCATCGGGCGCGCCGATCATGTCTTCGTAGCGGACGAAAAGGATCTGCCGGTGCGGTTGTGCCTTCTTCAGCCGGATCAGCGCGTCGTATTCGGTCAGCCAGCGTTGCGGCGTGACGTGGAACCGACGCTGGTTGCGTGTTTGCGGATGCGAACTTGTCAGCGTGTCGAATGGATGGCGCGCGCAATAGATCAAGCCGATGGAGGTCGGTAGCTTCGCCAGATGCGCAAAACCGCGCGCATCGCGCTTGACGACGAGGTTCGATTCCGGCCGGTCCAACATGTCCAGCATTGCGTATCGCGCTTCGGGCGGATGGACGAAAATGTCCTCGAAACACCTCATCAGCCGCTGTGTCAGCGTCGTCCCGCTGCGTGCGCAGCCCGAAATGAAAATTCTGTTGGCGGGCGTCGCGCGTGCATATGTGCGTCTTTGCATGCGCTGTCTCAGAGACAGCGGCACGAACCGCAGAAACTCCCGCACAACCCTTCGCGCAGCCGCTCCAAACGCAGCCTCAAGCCTGTGAGCGCCCTTCATCCGCAATTCCGCTGGGCCGCGCGGCGCGGAACGCGCCGCTTGGGGTCCATGGCCAAGATGCTCGTCGCCGACATCAGCATCAGGCGGACACCGGGCTGGAATTTCGTAGACTGGAGAGGATGTGGAAACCGGTCAAGACGACTCTCTGGCGTGACGCTTTGGAGTAGCGCAGCCGTCATCCAACCACAACGCCCCCTTTGCAGGAACCTGTCGTTGATGCGGCCATCGGCGCCTGCCAGCCGGATGCCGTGCACATCCGAAAGCGGCTTCCCCTAGGACACCTGCACCCCCGCTGGATTCCGCCACGCACCACGATGTAAGCTCCGTCCGGCAAGCCAGGGAGGGCGTGATGCTGCAGACCAGACAGAATGTTCTCGGCGAGCGGTTCCACCTGCAGCGCGCCGCCTTCGAGGCGCAGCCTTTCCCCAACTTTGACGTTCGCAAGGATCGCCTCAAACGCCTGCTCGCGCTGACCGAGCGGCATGGAGCCGACATCTGCACCGCCATCGACACCGACTTTGGCGGCCGTTCCGCGCATGAGACGCGTCTTGCGGAACTGTTCGTCGTACGTGCCGGCATCCGCCACGCGCTGTCGCACCTCAGGGGCTGGATGCGCGAACGCCGCGTTGCCACCACCATGCCGTTCCTGCCCGGCAGAAATCGCCTCATCCCGCAGCCGCTCGGTGTCATCGGCATCGTGTCGCCCTGGAATTATCCTTTCCAGCTCGCCGTCGCGCCGGTGACCGCCGCCCTTGCCGCCGGCAACCGCGTGCTCATAAAACCTTCCGAATTGACGCCGGCTTTTTCGGCGTTGCTGGCCAAACTCGTTGCCGAGCATTTCGCACCCGATGAGCTCAGCGTCATCAGCGGCGACGCGGAGATGGGAAAGGCCTTCGTATCGATGCCTTTCGATCATTTGCTGTTCACCGGCTCGACCGCGGTCGGACGCCAGGTCGCGATCGCCGCGGCCGCCAACCTGACCCCGGTCACGCTCGAACTCGGCGGCAAGTCGCCGGCAATCTTCGATCCGTCATGCGACCTCGACGCGGCAGTATCCAGCATTGCCTACGGCAAGCTGTTGAATGCCGGGCAGACCTGTATCGCGCCGGATTATCTTCTGGTGCCGAAGGGGCAAGCAGGCACGGTCGCTGCCAGGCTCGCAACGGCGATCGCGAAGCTCTACCCGACCCTGCGCGACAACCCCGATTATACCGCCATCATCAGCGATCGGCACCACCGGCGCCTGCGCGACATGGTCACTGAAGCGCGTGACGCCGGCGCCGACGTCACCGAAATCAACCCGGCCGGCGAGGAACTTGACGCCAACAGCCGGAAGTTGCTGCCGACCCTGGTCCGCAATGCCGGCGCAAACCTGCGGCTGATGCGCGAAGAGATCTTTGGGCCGGTGCTGCCCATCGTAGAATACACCGGGATCGACGAGGCGATCGCCCATGTGAACGGGGCCGACCGCCCGCTGGCACTCTACTGGTTCGGCCGCGACAGCGGCAACCGTCAACGCATCCTGCACGAGACAATTGCCGGCGGCGTCACCGTCAACGACTGCATGCTGCATCTGGTACAGGAAAACCAGCCCTTCGGCGGCGTCGGCGCCAGCGGCATGGGCGCCTATCACGGCGAATGGGGATTTCGCACCTTCAGCAAGGAGAAACCGGTTTTCATGCAGTCGCGGCTGAGCGCGGGAAGCCTGCTGCGCCCGCCCTACGGCAAGACGTTCGAACGGCTTTTCAGCCTCCTGCGTCACATCACCTGACCGACCGAGCTACGCAGCCCCGGTGCATTAAGACTATCTTCACCACGGTGCGGCAGGGTCCT
This sequence comes from Mesorhizobium sp. M7A.F.Ca.US.005.03.2.1, assembly GCF_003997795.1. Taxonomy (NCBI): domain Bacteria; kingdom Pseudomonadati; phylum Pseudomonadota; class Alphaproteobacteria; order Hyphomicrobiales; family Phyllobacteriaceae; genus Mesorhizobium; species Mesorhizobium sp. M7A.F.Ca.US.005.03.2.1. Next base: position 6,390 of record NZ_RZRP01000164.1, read on the forward strand.
CATCCTGCGGTGATGTCTTGAGTACCGCGGCGCCACAAGCGCCCAGGCAACAGACCCGCGCCTCTTTCTGGGGTGCGGGTCATTCCCGCTCGATCTCTTACCCCTCGTTAGAGCAATTCCAGGAAAAGTGTGAAGCGGTTTTCCGTCTAGAATTGCGTCAAAACAAAGAGTTAGAGCAGCTCGCCGTTTCCGTGAAACGGTGAAATGCTCTAGCCGAGGAAATCGGCCCGGTGCGGCGCAAAGCTGTCGACCAGCCGCCCCGCTTCGAGCGCCTTGACCCCGTGCACCAGGCCCGACGGCACGATGAAACTCCCGCCCGTCCCAACGATCTCGCTCCGGCCGTCGATGGTCACCTCGAAGCGGCCCTCGGCGACATAGCTTGCCTGGACGTGCGGGTGCGAATGCAGGGCGCCGACGCCACCCTTGTCGAAGCCGAATTCGACCAGCATCAACTCGTCAGTGTGCAGGAGAATGCGGCGCCTGTTGCCGTCCGGTGTCGCCGTCCAGGCGCCCTCGCCGGCATGCGCGAAGATCTTTGCGGTCATCGTCGTCTCCTCAGCGCAATTCCAGGAAAAGTGTGAAACGGTTTCCGTTCGGAATTGCGTCAAAACCTAGCGTGCCAGCCAGCCACCATCCACCGGCACCACCGCGCCATGCATGTAGTTGGACGCCGGCGCCAGCAGGAAGACGGCGGCATCGCCAATGTCGCCCGCCTCGCCCCAGCGACCGGCCGGGATGCGCGCCAGGATGGCGGCGCTGCGGTCGGGATCGGCGCGCAGCGCCTGCGTGTTGTTGGTTTCGATATAGCCTGGCGCGATAGCGTTGACGTTGATGCCTTTTTGCGCCCATTCGCAGGCAAGCAGCCGGGTGATGCCCAGCACGCCATGCTTCGAGGCGGTGTAGGACGCCACGCGAATGCCGCCCTGAAAGCTCAGCACCGAGGCAATGTTGACGATCTTGCCTTTCCGCTCAGCGGCCAAGGCACGCCTGGCAAAGCTTTGGCAGAGCAAAAAAACCGCCTTCAGATTGACATCCATGACGTCGTCCCAATCGGCCTCGCTGAGATCGACGGCATCGGCGCGCCGGATGATGCCGGCATTGTTGACCAGCCCGTCGAGCGGGCCGCTTTCGTCCCAGACGCGGTCGAGCAAGGGGCCGGCGGCTGACGTGTCGGCAAGATCGGCGCTCACCGCCTCGAATTGCCCGCCCATCGTTGCGATTTTTCTTGCCGTATCGTCCATCGACGAGCGGCCGACGCCGATCACCGTGCCGCCGGCGCGTGCGATCGATACGGCGATGCCCTGGCCGATGCCGGTGTTGGCGCCGGTGACCAGGATACGTTTTCCGGCAAGGCTGAAGGGGTCGCTCACCGCAGATCGCCCAACGCCACCGGGTCGACATCGGTGTAGTCGACATTGTCGCCGGCCATCGCCCAGATGAACGCATAATTGGAAGTGCCGGCGCCGGAGTGGATCGACCAGCCCGGCGACAGCACGGCCTCTTCGTTGCCCATGACGATATGGCGCGTTTCGTCCGGCTCGCCCATGAAGTGGAAGACGCGCGCCGTCTCGGCCAGGTCGAAATAGAGATAGGCCTCCATGCGCCGGTCATGCACATGGCAAGGCATGGTGTTCCAGATAGAGCCCGGCGCCAGCTGGGTCATACCGACCACCAGCTGGCAGGTCTTTGCGCCATCGGCATGGATGAACTGGAAGATCGAACGCTCGTTGCAGGCATCCTTGCTGCCAAGATCGAGGCGCTTTGCATCGCCGATGCGGATCAGCCGGCTGGGATGAGCCAGATGCGCCGGCGCGCTGAGCAGATAGAACTTCGCCGGCGCCCCCTCGTCCGCTGAGGCGAAGGACACATCCTGTGTGCCCATGCCGAGATAGAGCATGTCGCGCGCCTGCAATTCGAAGGACTGGCCGCCGGTCGTGATGACGCCCACGCCACCGATGTTGACGGCGATCAACTCGCGCCGGTCGAGGAAACCTTTGGTGCCGGTCGGCTTGATCGCCTCCAGTTGGAGCGGCGAGCCTATCGGCACGGCGCCGCCGACGATCATGCGGTCGTAGTGGGTGTAGGTCAGGCTGATGCGGCCGGACTGGAACAGGCCGTCAATGTGGAAATTGTGACGGAGTTCATCGGTTCCCATCGCCGCGGCGGCAACCGGGTCTATGGCAAAGCGGGATGTGTAATCGGTATGGCTCTGGCTCATTTTCGTCCTGACTTGAAATGGGTCATTCGCCGGCGGCGGCCCTGACCGAACTGGCATAGAAAGCCTGACGCGCATGCAGGCGCTCGCGGTAGCGCTGCTGGCTGGCTGTGAGGTGCGCGCGCATTGCCTCGCGCGCCGCTTCGGCATCGCCCGATGTGATCGCATTGAGGATCACCAGATGTTCGCGCTGCAGCCCGCGCTGGTAGCTGTCGGATTGCGCCAGTTCGGTCGACCAGGGCGAGGTCACGTCGCACGGAATGGCGCGCCGGCCGAGCACGTCGAGCATCTCGACATAGAACGGGTTGTTGGTCGCGCTGGCGATGGCGCGGTGGAAGGCGAGGTCGGCCGGGCCGGTCGGCTCGCTGGCAAGCAGCAGCCGCTCGAATTCGAAGAAGGCTTCCTGGATCGCCGCCTCCTGCGCGGCGTTGCGGCGAATAGCGGCGATCCCGGCCGACTCGATCTCGATTGCCAGGCGTACCTCGAGCACGTTGAGCGCGATCGAATCCTTGGCTCCCATGTCGGCGGCAAGCGCTCCGAACATCGTCGAGATATGCTCGGTGACGAAGACGCCGGCGCCTTGACGCGACTCGACCAGGCCGTCGGCGGCAAGCTTGGCCAGCGCCTCGCGGATGACGGTGCGGCTGACGCCGAAG
>NZ_RZRP01001650.1:0-389 GCF_003997795.1 Mesorhizobium sp. M7A.F.Ca.US.005.03.2.1
GCATCGGGCGGCGTCAGCGTCGCCAGGAAATCCTCGGCATAGGGATCGTAGGGAACGAAGAGGTTGCCTGCTATGGCGCAAGCGACCCAGAACAAAAGCAGCAGCAATCCGACCACGACCGACGGCGGCAATCCGGCGAAAGCACTGCGAATCCGGCGCATTGTCGAAAAGCCCGCCACGGCGAGCTGCGGTGCGGGAAACTCGGCCAGATCCGTCATGGCGAGGTCCGGCGGCGTTGCCGCGGATCGAGCAGCGCCAGCAAGAGGTCGCCGGCCGCCGCCGACAGCACGAAGATGGCCGCCATCACCAATACGCCTGCCTCCAGCATCGGGAAATCACGGGCCTTGGCCGCGTTCAGGACCAGATTGCCAAGTCCCTGGATGCCGAAC
>NZ_RZRP01001651.1:0-387 GCF_003997795.1 Mesorhizobium sp. M7A.F.Ca.US.005.03.2.1
CACCTACAATACCGGCATCGCCTTCTCGATGTTCTCGTCCTTCGGCGACACCGGGCTGATCGTCATTTCGCTCGCCGTCGTTGCCTTCGTGCTGTTCCTGGCGACCCGGATCGCGCCGTCCCAGATCCTTGCCCGCACCGGCTTTGCGCTGATCGTCGGCGGCGCGCTCGGCAATCTGATCGACCGCGCCGTCAACGGCCACGTCATCGACTACATCCTGTTCCACACGCCGGTCTGGTCCTTCGCCGTCTTCAACCTTGCCGACGCCTTCATTTCGGTTGGTGCGGCACTGGTCGTCTTCGACGAGCTGGTCGGCTGGCGGCGCGAACCCAAAGCCAGTCCTTCCAAGGATTGACCCCGTGCGGCCATCGCCGCACAGTTCATGTC
>NZ_RZRP01001652.1:0-385 GCF_003997795.1 Mesorhizobium sp. M7A.F.Ca.US.005.03.2.1
GTGGTGAACGGGCTGTTTTCGTCTGTCCCGTCGACGGTGACGTTCCCGGGCTGGGTGGCGAAGGCGACAAACGTGTTTTCGCCGACCTCGACCTGCGCCAGACCGTTGGAGATGTTGGCGCCGCTGCCCAGCGGATTGTTGCGGCAGGCATCAAGGAAGATGAAGGTCTGACGGCCGCGACTGGCGAATTTGGCGATCACATCATTCAGCTTGACGGCGTGCGCCGTCAGCTTGTCCAGGTTTTCCGGATCGGGCGTATCGATCGGTAGCAGGTAGTTTTCGCCCTGCACCTGCATGCCGTGGCCGGCGTAGAAGATCAGCACGGCGCTGCTTTCGGGCAGCTTCGCCTCGGCGTCATGGAAAAGCTTGACGAAGCCATCGGCGG
>NZ_RZRP01001653.1:0-384 GCF_003997795.1 Mesorhizobium sp. M7A.F.Ca.US.005.03.2.1
GGATGAAGGGGAAGGCGCCCTTCCCTGTTTCGTCCTCGAGAATATCAGCCATGTCGGCATCGGCATCGCGCGAATGGATGACCAGCGGCAGCCCCGTTTCACGGGCGGCGGCGATGTGATTGCGAAAGCCTTGCGCCTGTGCATCGCGTGGCGCCTTGTCGTAAAAATAGTCGAGACCGGCCTCGCCGATGGCCACTACTTTCGGGTGCGCGGATAGCCGCACAAGCTCCTCGACCGTGATATCCAGTTCTTCGGCCGCATTGTGCGGATGAGTGCCGACAGAGCAATAGACTTCGTCGAAAGTTTCAGCGATCTCAAGTACTTGCGGAAAACGCTTCACGCGTGTCGAGACCGTCACCATACGGCCAATTCCGGCGGCTAAAG
>NZ_RZRP01001654.1:0-384 GCF_003997795.1 Mesorhizobium sp. M7A.F.Ca.US.005.03.2.1
GGCTTTCACGGAGACTGTGATCGAGGGAAGGAAACCGCTTGATGGCGGCTGAGGCGGTCATTCGATTTGCGGCAATGCTTGCGGCGGCGATGATAACCGTCGCCGTGCCCGCGTCGGCGCAGACCAAAGATCCCAATCCCGACCAGACGAAAATCGACTGCCGCGACGGGACCAATGCGGCAGGCGCCGACTGCGCCAAGGATGGCAGCGACACAGAGGGCGGATCGGATGCGGCGCAATCCGGCGCGGTGTTCCTGCCGGCCCTGATCGTCGACCTGTTTCCCAACCCGGCGGCGCCCCCGACCCCTGTGCCGACGCCACGGCCCGAACCGGCGACGCCGCCGGGTTGGGAAACAGGTCGACGATCAGGGCCGGCAGGAACAC
>NZ_RZRP01001655.1:0-382 GCF_003997795.1 Mesorhizobium sp. M7A.F.Ca.US.005.03.2.1
GTACTCATAGACGGCGGTGCGGAAGTCGCGATAGCCGGAAAAGCCGAGCTTCTTGGCGATCTTGACCACCATCGCCTCGGACACGCCGGATTCCTCGGCGATCTGCTTCAGCGGAATGCTCTCGTCGAAGCCGCGCCGGCCGAAGACGGTTTCCACCACCTTCGCCTCCAGCGGAGTGAGATGCGGCATCATCATGCGGATGCGCGGTCCTACCGCTTTCAGGTCCAGCCCGCTCAAGGTCATCCACGCCCCCTCGTCACGCGATCGATAAGCATCGCGGCGAGGATTATAAGACCAGTTGCCAGAAGCTGATAGAAGGACTGGACGTTCATCAGCGTCAAACCATTGCGCATGGCGCCGAGGATGACGGCGCCCAGGATGG
>NZ_RZRP01001656.1:0-381 GCF_003997795.1 Mesorhizobium sp. M7A.F.Ca.US.005.03.2.1
ACAGGGCCTGATCGACGTCACCGTTCGCGATCTGGGCCGGGTGCTGGCGCCGCAACTGCCGCCGGACTGGGCCGAGCAGATCAAAGCTACCAAAGTCGGCGGTGCCACCGTCACGCGCGAAACTGAACGCGGCGTCGAATTCATCGGCATCTGCTCGTCGCGCGAAGTGTCCGACGACAAGGTTGCCCAGATGGCGTTCCAGGCCGAAGGCTCCGGCGGCGACAAGGATGCCGACGCGCTCAGCAAGAAATATGTCGACGAGCTGAAGGCAAAAGCCCGCATCGTCAAGCGCTGACGTGGGCAACGCAGTGACTGCGCTCGCGTTGAGCGCCGGCGATCCGTCCGGCATTGGGCGGGAGATCGCCATCGCCGCCTTCATGG
>NZ_RZRP01001657.1:0-380 GCF_003997795.1 Mesorhizobium sp. M7A.F.Ca.US.005.03.2.1
AAAAAAGATAATCTTTTCAGGCCTTGCCCGCCTCCATCTGCGCCCTAGGGTTGAACCGGCGAACAAGTTCGCGTGATTTTCGATCAACGTTCGGTGAGCTTCAGTTCAATACGGCGGTTCTTGTTGCGCGCCTCTTCGGTGTCGGCGGGATCGAGCGGCTGGAACTCACCGAAGCCTGCCGCCCGGGCCGAGAACCGCCGGCGATGAATCCCCCCTCATCGCGACGCGACGGAACCGGACGGCCCAAGGCTGGAAGGCAGGCGGACAACCGCCGCCTCCCTCTACAAGAGGAGACGCGTGATGCGCTCTTTCACTCCCAAGACCTCGCTTAGAACTGCAACACTCACGGCGCTCCTCATCGCCGTTCCGCTTGCCGGCGC
>NZ_RZRP01001658.1:0-378 GCF_003997795.1 Mesorhizobium sp. M7A.F.Ca.US.005.03.2.1
CGCTGGGATCCTCGCTGACCATCAAGATCCTGTCCGACCGACCGATTTCGGCGCCGCGCTTCGGCATCTACAGCCACCGGCTCGGCAACGCCTGGCTGGCGGGCGGTGCCTCGAACTCAGGCGGCAAGGTGCTGGCCCAGCACTTTCCGCTCGCCCGTATCATCGAACTCAGCGCGACAATCGACCCGGAGACGGGCACCGGCCTCGATTACTATCCGCTTCCCGCCACGGGCGAACGGTTTCCGATCGCCGATCCGGCGCTGCCGCCTCGCCTTGCGCCGCGGCCGGCGGACGACGCCGATTATCTGAAAGCGATGTTCGAAGGCATCGCCGCGATCGAAGCGCTCGGCTATGACAGGCTTGCCGAACTCGGCGCGC
>NZ_RZRP01001659.1:0-378 GCF_003997795.1 Mesorhizobium sp. M7A.F.Ca.US.005.03.2.1
GCAGAGATGACATCCGATCTCCCCCCAGGAGGGGGAGATGTCCGGCAGGACAGAGGGGGGCGCCGTAGAGCTCCAACCTCGCCCACCACCATCGCCGGAGCCGCAGCATGAACCACGCACGGCTCGCCACCTTCACCGTCGGCGGCAAGGCGCGCTATGGCGCGGTCACCAGCAAGGGTGTCGTCGACCTGTCGGCGCGCCACGGCCAGTGGCCGACGCTGCGGGAGGTGATCGAGGCCGGCGCCTTGCGGCGGCTGGCGGAAGAGGCAGAGGCCTTCCCAGTCGATTTCCCGCTCGACGCCATTGCCTACGAAATTCCGATCCCTTCGCCGGAAAAGATCATCTGCGTCGGCGTCAACTACCCCGACCGCAACGAGG
>NZ_RZRP01000165.1:0-9233 GCF_003997795.1 Mesorhizobium sp. M7A.F.Ca.US.005.03.2.1
CGACTGGGTGATCGAAACGGCCATCGGCCGTCCCCAATGGACGATTTCCGGTGCGAAACGGCCGATGGCCGTTTCGATCACCCAGTCGACCGAGGTCGGCACTATCTACGGCCTGGATGAGATCGAGACGATCGCGGCGATCGCCAAACGATATTCGGTGCCCTTGCACATGGACGGCGCCCGCTTTGCCAATGCGCTGGTCGCGCTCGACACGTCGCCAGCCGAAATGACCTGGAAACGCGGCGTCGACATCCTGTCCTTCGGCGGCACCAAGAATGGCTGCTGGTGCGCCGAAGCGATCGTGCTGTTCGATCTTGATCGTGCCAGGGAATTGGCGTTCCTGCGCAAGCGCGCCGCCCAGCTGTTTTCGAAATCGCGCTTCGTCGCGGCGCAGTTCGAGGCCTATTTCAAAGACGGATTGTGGCTGGACACCGCCCGCCACGCCAACGCCATGGCCGCACGCCTTGCCGCTGCGATCGAGGATTCGGCCACGGCAAAGCTGGCATGGCTGCCGCAGGCAAACGAGGTTTTCGCAGTGATCAAGAAAGCCGAAGCTGAAAAGCTGCAGGCAGCGGGTGCGGCGTTCTATGATTGGCACAAGCCGCACGGCTTTGACGGCCACATCAGCGAGGACGAGTTGCTGTATCGCTTCGTCACCAGCTTCGCGACGACGGCCGATGAGGTCGACCGTTTTGGCCAGCTGATCGCCTGATACCGAAATCCCCGATAACAAAAAAGCGGCGCCTTTCGGCGCCGCTTCCGTCTCGGGAGGAGACTTGTACTTTAGGCAGCGGTCTTGGCCTCGATCTGCTTGGCCTTGGCCGAAGATGCCGTAATCGCGATCTTGCGCGGCTTCAGCTCCTCGGGGATGTTGCGCTTGAGGTCGACGAACAGCAGGCCGTTCTTCAGCGAAGCACCGACAACTTCGACGTGGTCGGCAAGCTGGAAGCGGCGTTCGAAGGCTCTCGAGGCAATGCCGCGATAGAGCAGTTCAGAGCCTTCGCCGGTGCCCTCGTCCTTGCGCTCACCCTTCACGGTCAGCACGTTGCGATGGGCTTCGATCGAGATTTCCTCGTCAGAGAAGCCGGCAACCGCCATCGAGATCCGGTAGGAATCCTCACCGGTGCGCTCGATGTTGTAGGGCGGGTAGGTCTGCGCGCCATCCGGCTGCGCAAGCGAATCGAGCATCGTGAACAGACGATCGAAGCCGACGGTCGAGCGATAAAGCGGGGAAAAATCAACGTGACGCATGAGGTGTTCTCCTGTTGAGCAACATGGTTTGCGTATGGCCGGTGCGAAACCCTTGAGCGGCGTTTCGGGTGGGCCAGCGGCCCCGACATTGGCGACCGCACGAGACATTTGGGGAGCGCTGGAAAGCATTTCAAGATTTCACCTGGCGGCAAAAGCCACGGCGGCCGGGCCCTTGATGAACGGCAGATGAACCGGCACTTCGGCGCGCGTTCAGGCAGCCGGCGCTAAAGTCCATTCCAGGATCAAGGACTGGCGGCGCCGATTGCACAACAGGCACCGCAACGAGGCCGACCGGGTGTAACGTCCCTTCCTCCCGGATCGACAGAGGCCGGAAGCACGCTTTCAAGCGGCTTCCGGCCTTCCCTGTTGCAGCCCAGTCAGTCACCGGGAATTCCTTGGCTTTTGGCGCATGGGCGTCTATCACCTTAGCGGAGCCGGCCAGCGCAGGCGGGCATGCGAGACGCCGAGCACGAAGCGCCGAATGACGGATCTTTTCACCGAAAACTCCCTTTTTCACGAAATCGAGGGCAATCCGCGGCCGGAAAACGCCGCCGGCGGCTTCTTCACCACGCGTGACCGCAAGAATATCCGCTACGGCCTGTTCGGCGCGGTCGCTCGCCCGATGAAGGGCACCGTGGTCCTGCTCACCGGCCGCAACGAGTGCATCGAGAAATATTTCGAAACCATCCGCAACCTTGCCGATCGTGGCTTTGGCGTCGCCACGCTCGACTGGCGAGGCCAGGGCGATTCAGACCGGCTGATCCGCGATCGCCAGCGCGGCTACGTCAGCAGCTTCCGCGACTACACCGCCGACCTCGAACAGTTCTTCGAGGAGATCGTGCTGCCCGATTGCCGCGGACCCTACTACATCCTGGCCCATTCGGCAGGCGCATTGATCACCCTGCTGGCCGCGCCGTCGATGGTGAACCGCGTCCGGCGCATGGTGCTGATCGCGCCCTTCCTGACGCTGCCCGACCTGCCGGTCTCGATCTCGACGGTTCGCCGCGTCTGTTCCCTGTTCTGCGCTCTCGGCCTCGGCCGGCTCTATGCCGCCTGGGGTCCGCGGCCGAGGGTAACGGCCCCTTTCGAGACCAACAAGCTGACATCGGACCCGGAACGCTATCGGCGCAACACACGGATCTATGAAGAATACCCGCAACTGGCGCTTGGCGGGCCGACGATCCGTTGGCTGCGGGCAGCCGCGAAAGCTTCGGAAGCCGTCAACGACCCCGACTTCATGGCCCGGATCCAGGTCCCGCTGCTGATCATCGCCGCCGGCGCCGACCAGGTCGTCTCGACCAGGGCTGTCGAAGCCTACGCCAGGCGTCTGCGGCTCGGTTCATTGCTGATGATCGACGGCTCCCGCCACGAAATCCTGCAGGAAGCCGACATCTACCGCGAGCAATTGCTCGCCGCCTTCGACGCCTTCATTCCCGGCAGCGACGACCCCACGGCCTGACGGCCGCCGGTCGCTGGTCAGCCGCGCAAGGCAGCCATGGCAGCTGCGTGGAGTTCCGGCGTTGCAGCCGCCAGGACATCGCCGCCCTTTTCCGCAGGCCCGCCATCGAATGTGGTGACCACACCGCCTGCCTTCTCGATGATCGGGATCAGCGCCACGATGTCGTATGGCTTCAAACCGGGATCGGCGACGATATCGACGCTTCCCGAAGCGATCATGGCGAAGGCATAGCAATCGGCGCCATAGCGGGCGAGTTGGATCTGTCTTTCGAATGCATCGTAACGGTTGCGCGCTTCGCCTTTGAATAGCGCCGGCGTGGTGGTGAACAGCGTCGCCTGGTCCAACTTCGTCGTCTTGCGGGTCGTCAGTTTTCGCGGCCCGCCCGGCCCCTCATAGTGCGAACCTGAGGCGTTGGCGTAGAACAGCTCGCCGGTGAAGGGTTGCGCCATCATGCCGGCAACGGCGTCACCGTCGACCGTCAGCCCGACCAGCGTGCCCCACACCGGCAGGCCGGAAATAAAGGCGCGCGTGCCGTCGATCGGGTCGATCACCCAGACATGCCGGCTCGAAATGTTCTCGCTGCCATGCTCCTCGCCAAGAATGCCATGGTCGGGATACTCGGCAGAGATCAACGCCCGGATAGCGCGCTCGGCCTCGCGATCGGCCTCGGTGACCGGATCGAAACTGCCCTGTTCCTTGTTGGCGACCGCGCCTTGGGCACGAAAGCGCGGCAAGGTCTCCGCCGCCGCCACCTGCGCGATGCGGCGCATGAAATCGACACTGATGTCCAACTGATTCTCCCGCACTGCAGCATGTCCGAGCCGTGCTCTGCCGCCAATTTCGTACCAAAACAAGTGTGTTCGACGACTTCTCCGCGACGGCATCTGTTGCCCGGATGTCACATAAGCGTCGTCGAAACGCAATTTCCACATCAGAGTGAATTAAAAAAGCCTGAAGGTCGCTTGACATTTGTGCAACGCACAATACCCTTGACCTCGGACAGGGTTTCCTGTCCATGCCCTCCTTGGGCGTTTCCTCCCTAGACTTCGACCGTATCGTGCAAACGATGCGGTCTTTTTTTACGCCGCGATTTCACTCCGCGGCCAGCGGCAGGTCGATGAAATGATGGTCGGGCATCGACATCAGGTCGGCTGAGAACCGCGTCAGATCGTCGGCCAGCGCATCGAAGCCGGCGGCCTTCTCGAATGTCCGTTCGTTCATGTAGAGCCCGCGATTGACCTCGATCTGCAGCGCATGCAGATGGCGCGCCGGGCGGCCGTAATGCTCGGTGATGAAGCCGCCGGCATAGGGTTTGTTGTGGGCAACCGAATAGCCCATGGCGCTGAGCAGGCCGATCGCGGTCTCGGTCAGGGCGGCGGTTGCCGAGATGCCGAAACGGTCGCCGATGATGAAGTCGGGCCGCAGCCCGCTGTCGCCGACACGGATGCTCGCCGGCATCGAATGACAGTCGATCAGCACGGCAAAACCGAACCGCGCATGGGTCCGGGTCAAAAGCCGCTTCAGCGTCTCGTGATAGGGCTTGTAGACGGTTTCGATCCGGGCAACGGCTTCCGACAGCGGCAGGCGGCCGGAATAGATGTCGAGCCCCTCGCCGACCAGCTTCGGCACCGTGCCAAGCCCACCCGCCACCCGCGCCGAGCGGATGTTGCAGAAGGACGGCACTGGCTCGGCGAACATGCGAGGATCGAGCTCCCACGGCTCGCGATTGACGTCGAGATAGGCCCTCGGAAAATTCGCCGCCAGCAGCGGCGCGCCGAGCGCCACGGCACCGCCGAACAGCTCATCGACGTAACAGTCTTCCGACCGGCGGATGGCGTTGCGGTCCAGCCTTGCCATGGCCAGGAACCGTTCGGGATAGTAGCGGCCGCTATGCGGCGAATTGAAGAGGAAGGGGACGCGCTGCTCGGCGCCCGACCGGATTTCGAAGGGTGGAAAGACCGAAAAATCCTCGGCTGCCGTCTTCAATTTGAACGAACCCGAAAACACCAGTGCATCATGATGTGAAAGTGCCACCTTGCAGGCCGCGTGTCCAGCATTTCAGCGGCGGCACACCCCCGGCAAATATGGATCATCGCCGTCCGCGTTCACTTGATGTTTACCCTCACCTCCTCATATACAGGATGGTTAACGGGCTTGCCCAACGGCAATCTCGGGCGGGTGATTCGGACAGGATATCATGGCACGCATTCTTCTGGCGGAAGACGACGACGATATGCGTCGGTTCCTCGTCAAGGCGCTGGAGCGCGCCGGTTACCAGGTCAGCGATTTCGACAATGGCGCCAGCGCCTATGAGCGGCTGCGCGAAGAGCCGTTCTCGCTGCTGCTGACCGACATCGTCATGCCGGAGATGGACGGCATCGAGCTGGCGCGCCGCGCCACCGAGATCGATCCCGATCTGAAAGTCATGTTCATCACCGGTTTCGCCGCCGTTGCGTTGAACCCGGATTCCAAGGCGCCGAAAGACGCCAAGGTGCTGTCGAAGCCATTCCATCTGCGCGACCTCGTCAACGAGGTGGAGAAGATGCTGCAGGCGGCCTGAGCCGTTTTCTAGGCGAGGCGCCGCACCTCTTCGCCACTGCGGCGAGACGACGCCTTCTTTCCTTTTTCCTGCTATTGACGCGCTGGATCAAAAATGGTGTATGCGCGGCTTCGGATGGGCGTGTAGCTCAGCGGGAGAGCACTGCATTGACATTGCAGGGGTCACAGGTTCAATCCCTGTCACGCCCACCATCCAACCAGACAAATCAGACTTGGATCGACATGCTGGCCGGCTCGCCAGACAAAGCGCGTGGGCATGACGCGCGGGATGAGCAGCGTCGAGGTGCTGGCGGAAGAACGCCTCACTTGGGATAAGCAGGGCACAGCGTGGCACAGGGCCGTCCAGGGCGCGCGTTACACAGAGGTGGACGATTTCGGTGCCTCAAGGGGAGGCTGGACGTTGGCGAGCTTTCGAGCGCAACCCGCCCGTCCCAGCGCTGACCGGAACGGGCGACACGCAATCAGATCATTGCGGCGCTGGATCAGGCGTATTTCCCGGCCTGTCGCCGCCGCCCTTGCCTTCGCGGCAAGGCTCGCCGATGCCGCAGCATTTGCCGTTATAGGTGACGCCAGGCTTCAGCTTGTCGCATTCCCTGGGAGCGGTTGTCTTGCAGCCGGCCAGCACCGAAACGGCGATGGCGGCCAAAAAGACGTTTCTCGAGACAGTAAACATAAGACGTTCTCCTTGATGAACCATGTTTGGACACATCACTTGGTCGCGCCTCGGGTGAATTGGTTCACAAAAATAGTGATGGCGGCGAAAACAACCCTCACGGTTATTCGACAGAGGACACTCCTGGGCAGGCGCAGCAATCGCGTGGCGACGTGTCGGCGACGGCGAACACGCCCACGATGACGATGGCGGCCGATGCGGCGTCCTAGATGAATTGCGTGGTCATCTGGTCTAGAATCCAGCCAAAGCCCTGGTGATGCCGACAAGATGGCAACGAAGATCACGGCGGCAATAAGCTGAGCACGGTGTTCCTGGACCTGGGGCGGGAACGCAGCACTGATTTGGGTTGAAGATAAGCGGGCCTTGCGGCATGCGTTCCGGGACAAGGTGAAGTGAGGAGTTTATGCGGGGCGTTGCGATTCTTACAGAGGGAAGAAGCGGTTCGAACTGGCTGGGAAGCCTGACGAACGCAACTGGCCTGATGGGACGGTCGGAGGAATGGCTTGATCCGGCCTATCTACGTTTCGATCCCCGCACCTATGATGATCTTGAAAAAGCGGTCATCGAGAAAGCGTCGACCGACAACGGGCGGTTTGCGATCAAGTTGTTTCCGCGCCATCTGGCCTGGTGTAAGGAGAAATTCGGAAAGGATTTTCTATTCGAGATTCGAAGAAAACACGGCTTGGAATTCATTTTGTTGGAACGTCGCGACCGAATTCAGCAAGCTATTTCGTTCTACCGAGCTAGGATGTCTGGAGTGTGGACGAGCCGGCACGAAGGGAAAGTCAATCCGCGCTCTGTTCCTTATAGCTTCGCCGACATCAGCCAAGCGTATTTCCAGATTGATCGAAGCTATGCGTTCTGGAGGTCCTACCTACAACTTGCGGGGCTGGATTGTCGTCAATTCGTCTACGAAGATTTGCAGCAAGACCCACGGCCCTATCTGGAAGCTGTGGCGGATTATATGGGCGTCCAGGTCCCGGAAGACACCGCCAATTCGAGATTCACTGTTCAACGGGACAGCCTCACGGAAGAATGGATAGTGCGCTTTCGTGAGGACGCAGCGGCCAAGGGCGCCATTGAGGGCATCGGGGAGATGGCGGTGCCAAGAACGCTCGACAATATCGCCCGCTTTGCCCTGAAACGGCCCCTGATCCGAAAGCGCTTCTAGAGGCAGGTACTTTCTTCGGGGAAATTCGATGATCGTTGCAGCTGGCTCGGTTCCAGCGCTCAATGCCCCGGCTCTTCCTCCAGAACACCTGGAGTAAATCGCGCCGGTCAACCGTCTGCCTGCGGTATGAGCATGGATAGAAATGCTCTCTTCCGGGATATCCTGGCCGCCGTGCAGCTTGCTGGGAACGGCGGGCCAGGGGTCAGATAGTTTCGTCATGTCGCTCGAACCTGCCATTGCGGCAAAAAGTTCCGGAACCATCCTTCAAGCTGATGGAATCGCGGATCGCGTGTGCAGGATCGGCATTTCCCGGCTGTTCGCCAGAGGTAGAGCGGTTCGCATTTGGGTTGACTTCTAGCCTGCACCTGGCGCAACGCCGCATGTAGTGCTTGAAGTTGGCGAAGGGTTTCTCGATTGGGTTGAGGTCCGGACTATAGGGGGCAGGAAGGAGAGCCTCGCGGAGCCAGCCTACTGGTCATCGTCATCGTTATTGTCTGGATTGTCGACCAAACATCCCGCGCCGTGACACCCTTGGTAATTGCCTTGAGTGTCGAAATTCGGATTGCCGTCCTTGTCGTAACTCGGCCTTGGATCGATGTAGCTGTCGTCCTTTCGACGCGCTTCCTTGCGATCCTTGTCTCTCTGTTCTTGCGCGGCCATGCGATCCAATGAGCGCTGCTCATCTTCTGAACGTTGTGAGGTCTGTTGCATCATGCAGTCGGCAAACCTGTTGGTTCCTGGCCTGTAGCCGTAAGACGCGCACTGTTGCTGATCCATTGCGCGCTGATCCTCAGCGCTGACGCAACCGGCAACCGCCAACGGCACAAGCGCGATCAGCACATATCTCATCTTGAAATTCGGCATTTTGTCACTCCAGATTATTCTGATGGCACCGGGCAAGAGAGGTCACCCTCCTGGCAGTTCAGGTAGGCCTTCAACTGCCTGGTGCGGGCCTTGGTCAGGTCAGCCTGACAAGCAGCGGCAACCATCGGCGCCGCGGAGCCACCATCGTCACCGCTGGATTGAAACGTGCATTCGGCGTTGCGGAACGCAATCCACGCTCTCTGCGCTTTCACGAACCGTGCCTTGCCGTCGGAATCATCCGTAAGCCGCTTCTGGATTTGCTTGAAGGTCTGGTTCAATGCCTGATCGGCTCTTTTGAAATCCGAAGCTGGATCGGCCAGAGCCGCGGTGGCGGCGAACGACAGCATGGCGACCGCAGCAAGTAGAAAACGCATGATTGTATCCCCCTCATGAAAACAACCACAAGTAAGCACGCATAGGAGCAGCCGGCAAGGCCTGGAAAACCATATAGTAAGCAAAGGGTTGTCGGGTTCAACAATGCAGGACGGACGAGGCTAGGGCCGTGAGGTGATATGCGGGGAGTGGCAGATAACTCATGCATTCGATGCAATGGCGGTCGAATGCGGCCGCCACAAGCTGACCATGTTTGGACACATCGCTTGGTCGCGCGCCGGGAGGATTGGTTCCAAGAAAATTGCGATCACCGGCGCATCTTTCGCGAGCTTGCCTTTGCGTGAAGGCGAATCGCCGATGCCGGGGCATTTGCCATGCTATGTGGTTTTCGGATTTGATTTATCGCATTGTCCTGTCGGCGTTGCCTGGCAACCTGCCGTCACTTATTCAGCAGAACATAACAGGACATTCGCAACGCTACATGCGAGAGACGTTTTCCATGATTGATCGTGTCGCACAATTCAGGGCTTGGTCGCCTCACGCTCAGAAATGGTCCAGAGTCGAAGTCGGAATGATTGGCGAAACCGCGCGCATCCCCGAGGCGGTGATCGGGATCCGGTCTCCCTGCGTGCCGTCATGAGCTCACAGCCCGGTAGGACAAAACTATCGTCCTGGCCGAAGATATATCGCGAACTGAACCGTGTGCGCACGCAATTGCGGTCGCCGTGGTCGACATTGGGCAACGCGCTCATTTCCGCAAAGCAGAATGCTGAATACCGGCGCGGACTCGGCAAGCGGATCGAGGCCGCCCGCGAGACTTACACGGCGTCGCCGATCTCGCAGATTGCCGACAGCTTCATGCTTGTCCGGATCATCGGCAATGATCTGGAACCGCGACACCGCAAGGGCCAGTCATTCGACAA
>NZ_RZRP01001660.1:0-301 GCF_003997795.1 Mesorhizobium sp. M7A.F.Ca.US.005.03.2.1
GGCGCCCGCCGCACCTCCTCCCGCGGCGGGCGTTGTTTGCCGGAAATCGAATTTTGCCCCAAAGGTTTCGCTCCTTTTCAAACAGCGAAAGAGTTTTCGTCAAAGCCGACCTCCTCCCCGGCGATGACGAATCGGCCCGACCTTCACCTCCTCCCGAGGGGTGGCCACAAAAAAGGCGCCCGCCGCACCTCCTCCCGCGGCCGGCGTTGTTTGCCGGAAATCGAATTTTGCCCCAAAGGTTTCGCTCCTTTTCAAACAGCGAAAGAGTTTTCGTCAAAGCCGACCTCCTCCCCGGCGATGA
>NZ_RZRP01001661.1:0-230 GCF_003997795.1 Mesorhizobium sp. M7A.F.Ca.US.005.03.2.1
GTTTTTCCACCTTCTGGCGCGGGTCGAAGGAGCCATAGGGATCTTGAAAAACGACCTGCATATCGCGTCGCGCCGGCTTCAGCTCGGCTTCGCTCTTGCCGGTTATGGTCCCGCCGCGGAACCGGATCGAGCCCGATGTCGGCCGATCCAGCGCCAGGATCATGCGGGCGAGCGTCGACTTGCCGCAGCCGGAGCGACCAACCAGTGCCACTGACTGACTCGGCGCCATC
>NZ_RZRP01001662.1:0-225 GCF_003997795.1 Mesorhizobium sp. M7A.F.Ca.US.005.03.2.1
CCCCCCCCCCCCCCCCCCCCCCCCCCCCCCCCCCCCCCCCCCCCCCCCCCCCCCCCCCCCCCCCCCCCCCCCCCCCCCCCCCCCCCCCCCCGCCCCCCCCCCCCCCCCCCCCCCCCCCCCCCCCCCCCCCCCCCCCCCCCCCCCCCCCCCCCCCCCCCCCCCCCCCCCCCCCCCCCCCCCCCCCCCCCCACCCCCCCCCCCCCCCCCCCCCCCCCCCCCCCCCCC
>NZ_RZRP01001663.1:0-221 GCF_003997795.1 Mesorhizobium sp. M7A.F.Ca.US.005.03.2.1
GGTGTCGTTGGCCAGAACGTTGCCGGTCGCCGCCGTGGCCGGCGTGATGCCGGCCTCGTTCGCGGACCCGGTGTCGGCGACCGCAACCGGCGCATCGTCGGTGCCGTGGATGGTGATGGTCAGCGTCGTCGAGGAGGTCCCGCCCTGGCCGTCGCTCACCGTGTAGGTGAAGCTGTCGGTCAGACTGCCGCCGACATTGAGCGCGTCAACCGTCGGGTTCG
>NZ_RZRP01000166.1:0-9230 GCF_003997795.1 Mesorhizobium sp. M7A.F.Ca.US.005.03.2.1
CCTCAAGGGCGCGCAATGGGCCGACCGGCTGCCGCTGATCGTGCAGGCCAGGCTCGCCGAAACCTTCCAGCGCTCCGGCAGCTTTGCCGGCGTTGGCAAGCCGGGCGAGGGGCTGGCGATCGATTATCAGGTGATCGTCGAGATCCGCTCCTTCGAAGTCCGCGTCAATGGCGGCGAGCACGCCGAGGTCAACCTCTTCGTGCGCATCCTCAACGACCGCAACGGCGAGGTGCGGGCGTCGAAGAGCTTCACCGCATCCGCTCCCGTCTCGGGCAGCGGCAATCCGGCCTATGTCAGCGCGCTGGACAGCGCCTTCGGCGAGGCGGCCAAGGATATTGTGCGCTGGACGGATACGGTGATCTGATCCGGATAAGCCAACGGTTGCGGCTGAGTCCGAAGCAAATATGCCGTATGAGCCGATTGGCAATCTGGATTGGCAATTGAGACTCGCGAGAGCGTCAGGGCTGCGCCAAGGTGAGGGTCGAATAATCCGAAGCCGCCAGCAACTTTGAAAGCACAAAGCTGATTGCCATCCCCAAAGGCAACGTTGGCAGGAGGTGCAAAAAGTGCAGCGTGACCGCGCTGCCGGGACGGCTTATCGTGCAGGGTTATCGCAGTCCTAGGAAGCCTAAGATAAAAAGGACAATTACGATCGCGCCAACAACCCAAATAATCCGATTCATCATCTCTTGCTTTCTGCTAAAAGGAGCCCGCCAAATGAGGGACGGATGCCACGGCGGCCCCGCCTCTCACGCTAAGAAGCGGCATCCGAAGAACCACCTCAACAGTCCACAATCACTAATGTTCCAAAGCGCGTTCGCACTCCACACCCCACCCCAGTCAGAGAAGTCGTAAGCCCGGGATAACGCAGCGACCGATTTCTGATTTTCTTGCTGAGGCTACCAGCCCCCCGATACTCCATGCGTTCGACCAGTTCGGTTATCGTCCGCCTTGGCAGTACATTCCATTCTATCAAGGTACAGCCACACCGTTGGGCGCCGAGCTCAAAACTCGAGCCGGAAAGTTCTGAATCGAACCCCACGACTCATTCCTGGCGGTGGATTTTTACACGTTACAGCTGGTGGGCATTATTCAGGACACGCTAGCAGCCTCCCATTCGGTCACCGCGCCATCGCGCTAAAGCGACTTTGTCTTGTGGGTGGTCACTCGGCCAACGCTGCGCAGCAATCGCAGAGTCGGCTCTGTTGGTTGGTTAGTCCGCATGGCCAGTCATTTGTTTGATCTCCCAGGGGCAGTGTATCAACGCGGCAGGGCTCTGGCCGGATCCGTGCCCAGACCGCCTGCGGGTAGTGGCGCCATGCAGCCAACGCATCCATGTGCAAGCTAACTTAAATTGTCGTTGACGTCCGTGGCGGCAAAGTCCACCGGACACTTGGCGAGGCGAGCAAAAAGCACGCCGGTCGCTGCCTGAAAGGCCGGCCAAAACGGACACCAAGTCCGCTGCGTGGCCGGTATTTTCTCTGATAGGAACCTTACGCAGCCGTTAGTCGTTGAGCGTTGACAATCAAGGAGTCTGAAGATGGCCGATGATCCAAATGCAAACGCGACACCGAGGCCGACGCAGCGCGAAGCTCAGGCAACCTTGGAGAAGCAGGTTGCCCAGCTGAAGCGCGAGATCAACAAGATCAATCGGACGCTGGCAGAGCGCGCAGAAGAGGTCGTCGAGGAAGCCACGGGCTGGTATGACAGCGCTGCCGAGCGGGCCGGCCGTACGGCTCAGGCCCTGCGGACCGGGGCCCAATCTGTTTCGGGAGCCGTCCAGGACAATCCGGGCACTGTGTCGACCGCCTTTATTCTTGGTGCTGCAATGGGTCTGCTACTGGGTCTCACCCTCAGCCCCGATGGGTCTAGTCGGGATCGCTGGTTCTACAAGTAGCCCGGAGATGGTCGCGTCGTGCACCAAGCTTGATATGGCAGAGTAGACCTCGGGGTAGCATTCATAACAGGAAATGAAACTTGGTGAGCGGTATGCTTATTTAGGTTTGTCGCCAGCGTCAGCCATTTCGCCTTTGAAGGTAACTTTCGTGCCCTTTTGCACCATCGAGGCGACGTCTTCGGCATCCCAGTTCGTCAGCCTGATGCAGCCATGCGAGAAGGTTTTCCCGATCTTGCCGGGTTCGGGCGTGCCGTGAATGCCGTAGCTTTCGATCGACAGATCGATCCATATCGACCCCACCGGATTGTTCGGGCCGGCAGCAATGGTGAAGGGTCGCTTGGTTTTGACGCCCTTGAAAGCGAAGTGGGGATCATAGTGATAGGTCGGATTGTGCACCACGCGTTTGACCTCTGCCTGGCCACTCGGCGCCGGCTTTTCGTCACTGCCGATCGAGGCAGGGTAGACTGCAAGCGCTTTACCGGAAGGATCAAGCGCGCGTAGCACGCGAGCCTTCTTGTCGACCTCAACCTCGGCAATGGCGGCGGGAGGATCGCCCCGACCAATATCAGGCACCAGCAACTTCGTGCCGGCCTTCCTGAAGCCGATGCCAGGATTGAGCCTTCGCAACAGTGGTTCGCTGATATGGAAGCGCTCCGCCAGCTTTTCGGCCGCATTGTGATAGCCTAGCCTCGACAGGCGGGCCATCCGCTCGAGGCGAGCTGGAATTCGCTTGGTAAAAGGTCCGCGCACATCCTTGCGGGTCAGCTCATAGGTGACCAGGACTGGACTCGAGGAAGTTGCCAACAGCTTGTCCCAAATCTCCCTGGTGAGCTTGCCATCGGACGGCAATCCGTTCGCCGTCTGGAAGGCGCTGAGCGCCTTGGTGAAGCTCTCTCCAAGGTGGCCGTCGATCAGGCCCGGCGAGAAGCGCGCGCGGTCCAAGAGAATTTGTGCTTTCAGAACGGCCGGGTTCAAACCCTTTGGGGTGTCGGACGCGAATTGCGCTTGGTTGACGGCGGTCAGGTTCAGTTTCGCGGCTTCGGCTCCGCCACATGCGAGGAGGAACGCTGTGGCGGCAACAAGGAGCCTGATCATCGATTTCACTCCGGACGGGGACCTGCCTATATGACGCGACACAGCCTATTTGGTTCCGTTACCTCGCCCCAAGACAGTTGTTATTCAAGGATTTAGCACAGGCGTGGCCTGGTAATGGTCCTCACATCCCAGTCGAACAAGTTGGTCGATCTCGCTCGGGAGAGGGCCGCGACGACACCCAACATTACATTATCGCTCGCGGAACTTTTGTGAGGCTGAGCCCTTCCTCCATTTGGACCGTGGAGGAGACCAAAATGGCAAATCTGGGAAGATTGGCGATCGCGATGCTTGGCGTCCTGGCGTATCAAAATCGCGACAAGATCGGTGAGATGATACGTAGAGTTGGAGATCGTAACCCAAACGACCCGCAAGGCGGGGTTCTGGATCAACTATCGAAAGGCGTGTCGGGAACGGCGCTTGGCGACATCCTCGACCGATTCAGAGGGGTAGGGGCTGGAGCCAAGGTCGACTCTTGGGTTGGCACCGGACCGAACCAACCGATCGGGCCAAGCGACGTGGAAACGGCCATAGACGAAGACACACTCACTTCCCTTTCGTTGCAGACCGGTCTTTCGCGGGATGAGTTGATTGCCAGGATCACGAAAGATTTGCCAGAGGCAGTCAACAAGATGACGCCAAATGGCGAATTGCCAGCCGAGCCGACGCAGGTCTCTGATGAGACGACCCTGCTCGATGACGTGCCGTCACGTAGTTCGCAAGCTAAGAATTCACCCGGTCAAAGCGATGTCTAGAGTGACAGTTCTAGACTGGGAAGGTCTGAATCGCACACGCCCGGCGGCTGGGATGAGCGGACAGGGCCCCCCCGACTCTGAGGCAGCAAGAGCAATTGCCGAGCTGGACTTATTGGCCGCTTTGCTTGATTCCCGCTGGCGCATTCCGGGAACGTCAATACGTTTTGGGCTGGATGCGCTGGTGGGCTTGGTACCCGTCCTCGGAGATGCGGCGACGGGCCTGGTCTCGGCCTATATCGTGTGGCGAGCCCGAAACTGCGGTGCTGCAAATGGTTTGGTAGCCCGCATGTTGGGGAACGTGCTGCTCGATACGGTAGTAGGAAGCGTTCCTCTCCTCGGCTCGATCTTCGACGTCTATTTCAAGGCCAACAACCGCAACATCAGACTGCTTCGCCGTCACCTACAGCCTTGGGTGCGGTAGCACGCTGCTGCAGCCAACGTAAGGGGCGGGGGCACTGGCGTGCATGCACGCTTAGCGCTTTGCCCACGGCGGCTTAACCGGATGGACACATGCGAGTACGCTCCGGGTTAAAGTTGCGACCTTAGCCAGCTCGCGAACCAGTCTGTCATCTTTTCACGCATGGGACGCGCCTGCCATTCTCCTAGGCTAATCTCTCTGGATCGATGAAAATCTTGATTGAACAAATCGATTTGCGTCTTTGAAAAATCTTTGCCCTAAACATTCAGCGTGGTTTCGTCGTTCAGACGTTCCTGATCCTCGTCTCACTCGTTGCGGAGCCAGGCGCGGCCGCGGCACTAACAGGCGATTGGGGCTGGCAGGCCTGGGCCGGGTGGCTGTTCCTCGTGCTGTTTGGGTCGTTCATAGGCTACACGCTCTTCATGCGTCTTCTGCGCGACATCGGCGCCTCGCGGGCCGGAGCCTTTTGCCTTCGTCTCACCCGTGATCGCCGTCCTGCTCGGAATCGTCGCTTACGGTGAGGAGGTCGGCCTGATCGACGTCACCGGCATGGCTGTTATGCTCGCCGCAGCTTTCCTCGCGCTACGCGAGCGCAAGCAAGACCAGCCAATATTGTCGCCTTCCCAGCAGTTGGTTGCCGCGCCTCCTGCACCTTGAGGAATGGATGCATGATCGAACGTCGCCTAAATAATTCCCCAGCCGGAGGACAGTCAGCTCCTGATAGGCGGACACTTTGCTTCCGGCCCAACGGCCATCTGTCTGTCAGGCCGGCGTGAAAAACACGGAACCATTGGCTTCGCTCGCACTTTCTCCCGTGCCAATCCGGGCAAATGGAGCATCATGATGAAGACCTTGGCCGATATTTTCGAGCATACCCTCCAAGACATGTATTACGCGGAGAACGCGATTACCAAGGCACTGCCTAAAGTGGCTGCGGCCGCAAAAGACGCCAAGCTAAAGAAAGCCGCCGAGGATCACCTCGCGGAGACGAAGGGGCAGATCAAGAAGCTGGAGCAGGTGTTCAAGTCAATTGGCAAGAAGGCGTCTGGCGAGAAGTGCGACGCCATCGAAGGGCTCATCAAGGAAGCCGACGGTCTGATGGAGGAAGCGTCAGGGACGGCACTCGATTCCGGCCTGCTGGCGGCTTGCCAGGCAGTTGAGCACTACGAAATTTCCCGATACGGCTCTCTGCGGGAATGGGCCAAGGAACTCGGACATGACGAGGCGCACAAGCTGCTCAGCGAGATCCTTGACGAGGAGAAAGCCACCAACAACAAGCTGACGAACCTCGCGGTCACATCAATCAACAAGCCAAATTGATTAATCCGGCCTAGGTGAAGCGGCAGTATGCCGTGCTTCGCGGCGTTGTGGTCGAATAAAATGACGGCGCTGCAGCTACAGCGCCTTCACATTTGGCAGCCTCGCGGGTTCACCAGCCTTGCCGGCCGTGCCAGTCGTCGATATCGCGCCGGACACGATCCTTCTCAATCCCGTAGCGCTCCCGAATCTTGCCTTCGAGCTGATCGCGTTTGCCGGCGATATGGTCGAGATCGTCATTGGTGAGCAGAAGCGTGGTGGTCTTATCGCGGCGGAAAAGCGCGAATTTATCGAGGCGGGCTTTGATGAGAGCCGGTTGCTGGGGGTGGTTGCCGCTGCTGCGGCGTCTACGACCACCAACTGCACGTTCAACATCACCCGTCCGCCGCTTGAGACAACGTTTCAGCCACAGGCTTGACGGCGACCGTATTACTGCCGACAGCAACAATCCGCCCGTCACTCCTGCCGATGGCCCTGGCGGAAGATTATCCGCGCCTCGCGGAGCAGGGAATTCCGGTCAGTGCCTAGCATGCTGATGAGGCCGCGCGCCTGGTCCGCAGTGATACCGGTTTCCATGGCAAGTTGAGTTACAAGCCTATCGCGCCCCGACATGCGGGCGCCGTCGCATTTATCGTCGCCCATGGTGAGTTGTCCCTTCTCACTTTGGCATTTTATCCCTCAAGCGCAAGCGCAACGGTGAGGCTTGCAATTCGTTCCGGCTCCTTCGCTGACTTCTGGTTGTGGAAAAGGGTGCCCCCGGCTCCCCTGCCTGACCGGCGAGGTCCGGGGGTAGCAACTGCCAGAGGGTTTGGTGAGGCCGCAGGCGGAGCCGAGGCTCGGCGCGCTTGTGGGCGCGCGGGGCGGCGTCCCCTTCAATGCCGGGCTTTCAAAATTCTGGCCTCTCTTAGCAATGCTGCCCGATCGTCGCCAATCATGTGGAAAAGTTCGCGGGCCTGCTCCTCTGTGATACCGGTTTCGCGCGCCAGGAACCGGACCAGAAACTCCTCTTCCTCTTCTATCCGCGCGCGCTCTCGCCGCTTCTGCTCGCTGGGCGATGGGGGCGTGGTCTCGATGTCGGGATGAAGCTCCAGGTCGGCGTCCTCATCCTCGTCTTTCACCAGCAAGCCAGCTTCCCTGGCTGCCGCCAGGAAGGCGCGTCGGGCATTCTCAACTTCGTCCTTCGAGGTCAGGCGCCCGGTACAGGCTCGGAGCGCAGCGCGATATCGCGGACCATGCGCCTCGGGCCAGCGCTCCATCATGAAAACGGCGGCCTGGGACACACTGGCCAACCTCCGGAACTCGCCCGGCCCAGACGTCTCAACGATCAGGGGAACGTCAAAAAAGGCATCGTTCATGAACAGCCCCATTCAATGGGATGGCGAACGAAGGAAGCAGGAGTTGGTTCCGATGGTAGGCGACGCGCGCGCTGGGTCCGCCGCTCCTGTGAAGTTGCTGGACGGTCGCTGTTACAGACGTTCAGCGAGCTGACAGGAGGGCCAAACCCCATGGACCCCAAGAGGCTTGACCACAAGCTCGATTGCAAGGCGTGCGGGACAATCCAGATGGATATCCCGGACAACGCCAATGACAGTACCCCTGGCGGCATTTCGGAATAACAGTCGGGAACTGAATCGCGCGCCGATGCTTGAATCGCGTTTGAGTAACTCAGGGTGGCGTGATGCAAGACGATCGGGTCGTGCCTGAGTTCTGGGGGGAATATGCCGACGCTTGGTTGCCGGGCTTCGATGGTGTGTCCATCCAGGGTGCAGGCAAGGCCGCGCCGGTCGGCGACCAGATGGAAGCGGAGGTCGATGAAGCTGGAGTCAGCAAACTGCCGGCAGCCTAAAGTGGCTTGCCGGCGCGTACCATGGCACGCGCGATCGCGAGCTCGGCTTCCGTCCTGGCATTCTCTTTCTGGGTCATGTTGTCGGCGGCAATGAGCCGCTTCAGCGCCCGCAATGTCTCACCCCGGGTCCAGCCCCACTTCCAACATGCAATCGATGATTGCCTGAAAGCCGGGCTCCATGGCCTCCTGGCAGTCTAGCGCGCGGTCTGCGTAGTCATGGTCATCCAGGTACCTGGGCGGATCGATCATTCTTCACTCCATGTCCGGCACTTCGCCGTTGGTGAACAGTACTGTCGGTGGCCCATAGTCGCCAAGCGCCGGGTCGGCGTCGCGACTCCATGCTATGACACCAGCGTGGTTTGAAGCCAGCGCCTTTGCCCTGCGGATCGCGCGGTCCTCGCTTTGCTGGTCGGTCGGACCGCATGCAGTGAACAGGTCGCCATCCTCGCCTCGGTCGAACGCCACGACCACGATCAGCTTCGGCTTTTTCTGATCTGGCACATCGTCGGACACTCAGTGCGTCCTGCCGGAGCGGAGGTGCATCTCGATCTTATTGATTGCCTTGATGAGGACACCGACTGCCTGCAGATTGACGGCGAAGTCGAAGTTACCTCGCGCCGTTTCGAATATCAGAACGCCGACCTTGGTCTCGTCGTCGCTCATCATGCCCATTCCAATGCCGGTCGGCATATACGGTGGCTTTTCTGACATGGTCTCTCTCCTCGGATGCGGGCGGCCTCGTCGGCCGTTCGGCCATCTGGCCGTGCGACCTGGAATGGCCAAGCATGATCGGTAGGCGATCGCGGCCGTGTTTTGTCGTTCACCACTATTCGAAATGCATCGACTGCCCGCGCATCATTACCAGGGTCAGTGCGATTGCCGGATTTGCAGGTGGCTTCTTCATAAGCAAGGAGCCGTCGAAATCGCGCCACGCCGCCATGCGCAATTCGTCACCGTCATCGGCGGCTGCAGGGTCGAAAACGTGGGCATCGTAGGGATTCCGATCAATTTCAATCGTCCAGTCCTTGAGCGCCTTGCGGGCCATTTCTTCCACCTGGGCAAGGTCGCTGGTGAAGAAGGGATGCGGTCCCCATCTTCCGAAAGCGGCTCGATCCGATCCAGCGTTGGCCGCTCGGGCACCCAACCAAGAACGAAGGCAATATCGAAATCGATCTGGCGGTCCGGGCCAGCTGTGACCTCCAGTCGTTTGACGACGTCAGGATAGAGCTGTTTGCGCGCCGGCCACGTGTCCGGAAGCGCCTCGGCTTCCAATCTCGTTCGGGGAATGTTGATCAGTTCCATGATCTGATGGCGCGGAATTGTGTCCTCCGGCCAGCCCGCACAACATGCTTTCGTCGCGGCCTCGTCGGCTTCCATCCAGACTGTAGCGGCTCGGTCCTCGTCCTCGGTTGGCTGGTCGTCTTCCGGAAAGCCTTTGATATCCCACCCTTCCAACGCGAACAAACCTTCTGCACCTTGCAAGGCCGTTATGCCGGCTTGCGCGAAGACTGCTTCGGCTGCCGCGACACCGTGTGCCAGTTCTTCGGGCGTTGCACCTTCAATGTTCAAGCGAAGTTCCATGTTCGCCTCCTGTGCCAATCATGTCGACAGTGAACAAAATAAGAACATTGGAGTCAATAGGCTGTTGCCGACAGGAGAATAAGGTCGGTTTTTTCAACGCGATAACTCACTGGACAATGATCGGCGCATCATCCCGTTTCCAAGGCAACTGCTTCCATCGCCGATCAAGATGCGGACCGCCGCGGACGGGGACAGTCGGTCCCGCGTCCCGTCCTGCGGCCGGCGCTATGCTGACGCTCCTACGGCTGTCCTGTTAACCGCCCGCGGCGGGGGCGAATTTCCTCCGTCCTGCGCGCGACAATGTCCGCACTTGCGGACGCGCGC
>NZ_RZRP01000167.1:0-9220 GCF_003997795.1 Mesorhizobium sp. M7A.F.Ca.US.005.03.2.1
CAAACGAGATCTCCTGTTGCTGCACAGCGGTGGCGGGGTCATGACGCCCGCGAGCGTCAAGGATTTCTCAGCCCGGCTCGCGGGATCCGGCATCGCCGCCGGAGCGATCGCAAGCCGCTTCATCGGAAATCTCTGTGGCTACCCGAACTCGATCGGCTTCGACATGGGCGGCACCAGCACCGACGTCTCGCTGGCCTGGAACGGGGAGTCGCGCATCACAAAGGACTGGTACATCGAATTCGGATATCCGATCCGCTTCCCCTCCATCGAGGTATTGACCATCGGTGCGGGCGGCGGGTCGTTGGCATGGCAGGACGAGGGCGGCAGCTTGCGCAACGGACCGCAGTCCGCTGGCGCCTTTCCAGGTCCGGCCTGCTACAAGAATGGCAACCGCATTGCCACCAACACCGATGCCAATGTGGTGCTCGGCCGTCTCGGCACCAGCCTTGCGGGCGGCAAGATCACGCTCGACCCCGCTCTGGCCGCCGAGGCGGTTCAGGAGACGGTGGCGGAACCCTTCGGCATGGAACTCCACCAGGCGGCCGAGGCGATCATCGCCGTCGCCAACGCCAATATGGGCAATGCCGTCCGGCTTCTCTCCATCAGCCGAGGCTACGACCCGCGCGACTTTGCGCTGGTCGCATTCGGCGGTGCTGGCGCTTTGCACGGAGCGGCTGTGGCCAAGGAGCTTTCGATTCCAACCGTGATCGTACCGCCCAATCCCGGCGTTACCTCCGCGCTCGGTTGCCTTCTCGTCGACGTGCAGCACGATTTCTCCGAAAGCTTCATGGCCGATGCTTCGACTGTCTCGCCCGCCGAGATGCAGGCAGCCTTTGTTCTGATGGAAAAACAGGCGGTTGAGCGTCTGGGCCATGAGGGCGTGGCGCAGGAAGACATGGCGCTGCAGCGCACGGTCGAGATGATGTACCAGGGCCAGTGGCGCTCGCTCGCGGTGTCAGCCCCGGCGCGCATCGAGAGCATCTGCCCGCTGATCGAGGCATTCCACAACGAACACGAGCGCGAGTTCAACTACCGCCGCGAAGACGCGCCGGTATCGATCTTCCGCATCGCGGTCAAGGCGATCGGCATCGTCCCGAAAGCCGAGATACCGCGACACGGAGTCTTGCCTCATGTGCCCGAGCCGCTCGGCCGCCGCGGCGTCTGGTTCGACGGCGTATCTCATGATGCGGCTGTCTATGAACGCGACCAACTCAGCGCCGGCGCTGCCTTTGCGGGACCCGCCATCGTCGAACAGTTCGATTCCACCACCGTGGTTCCGCCGGGAATGAGCGCGACCGTCGATGGCTTCCTGAACATTCTCATCGTGACGAAAGGCTGAAACATGACAAAGCTGATTGAAACGAGCCCTGGCCTCGATCCGGTAACGTTCGAGGTGCTGAAGAACTCCTTCATCACCACCGTCGACCAGATGGCCGAACAGATGCTTCGCACCTGCTATTCCTTCGTCATCTACAACCGAGACTTTTCGTATGCCCTGCACGACGCCGATGGCAACTCCGTCGCCCAGGGCAACTACGACATCGCGGTCCATGTCGGCACATTGCACAACACGTGTAAGGAAGTGATCCGGGTCTTCGAAGGCGATATGGCACCCGGCGATGTCTACGCAATCAACGATCCTTATGCCGGCGGTACGCATTTCAGCGACGTTCGGCTCGTCCGGCCGATCTTCGATGAAGACAAACTGATCGGCTTCTCCCAGTCGAACGGACACTGGTCGGATCTCGGCGGCTCGGTGCCGGGTTCCTTCGACGTCACCGCCCGCGACATGTTCCGCGAAGGGCTGCGGATAACGCCGCTGCGCCTTTTCCAGCGCGGCCGCTTCTGCTCCGATGTTGCCAACATGATCGCGGCCAACACGCGCGATCCCGCATCGATCATTGGCGACATCCATTCCCAGGCGCAAGCGACGCAGGCGGCCGAGCGCGAACTGCTGCGGCTGGTCAAGAAGTACGGGCGCGGCCAGGTCATGCGCGGTATGGAGGAGGTTCAGGACTACGTCGAACGTGCCGTGCGAAAGCGTCTGGCGGAGCTGCCCGACGGCACCTGGGAGACGGTCGACTACATCGACCGGGATCTCGGTGCCGGCGAGGGCATGATCCCGATCCGCATCAAGATGACGATCAAGGGCGACACGATCCACTACGATTTTACGGGAAGCCACTCGACCATTGCCTCGATGTATAATTCCGCACCGGGCGCGACCTTCTCGGCCGTGGTCGCCGGCATGAAAACCTTCTTTCCGGACCTCCCGCTCAACAGCGGGTTTTACCGGATGATCGAGGTGACCGCGCCGAAGAATAGCATCGTCAGCGCGGAATGGCCGGTGGCGGTGACCGGGTTCCTGATGCCGTTTGAAAAGATCATGAACGCGATCTTCGAGATGTGGTCGAAGATCATGCCCGAACGCGCTATCGCCTGCGCCTTCAACCTCGAATATCTGCTGGCCGGGGGACGGGATGCGCGCAAACCCGAAAAGCCGATCTTCATGTTCTACGAATGGCTGCCTGGCGGCTGGGGCGGGCGCAACGGCAAGGATGGTGCCGATGTCACAACCGCCTGCTTCGGAACCGGGCTGATGTCGCAGCCGAACGAAGGCAACGAGCGGGTCAATCCCACTCGGACGCTCGAGTTCCAGATCAAGCAGGATTCAGCCGGGCCCGGCAAGTGGCGGGGCGGCGTCGGCGTGCAGAAGACCTCATCGCTGCTTGAGGCTGAAAATGCCGTCATGTCCTATATTTGCGACCGCGAGCGTGCTGTCGTCTGGGGTGTCGAAGGAGGCCTGCCGTCGATGCCCCACGGCTTGACCATGAAGCGCGCCGGAGAAGAGACCGAGATCTGGCTCGGCTCCGTATTCTCCGATTACTCCGTCCACACAGGCGACCAGTTCGCTCGTCCGACGGCCGGCGGCGGTGGTTTCGGCGATCCACTGCAGCGCGAGCCCCGCAAGGTGATGGAGGACGTGATCGACGACTACGTTTCCCTGGAGCGTGCCAGGACTGACTACGGTGTGGTGATCCGCGAAATCGACCGCGACCTGTGCCAGTACGAAATCGACGAGACGGCGACCGAAGCCTGCCGTGCCGACATCCGGGCGAAACGGAAGGGCTGGGCACGCATGGATCCCGAGGAGGTCGCGCGCAAATACCGCTCCGGCGAGATCGATACGCTCGATGCGGTTCGGCACTATGCCGTGATCCTCGACTGGGAGACCGGCGAACTACTTCCCAAAACCACCGCCCAATTCCGGGAGAGTTTTGAGAAACGGACCGTCACCCACTGGGTCTGAGCGCCAGCGAGCGCGCCGCAATCTTGCGGGCGCTCGCGGGATGCCAGAGTTATCTGTTTTTTCGATACCATATTCAAAGAATTACTATTTCACAGGAACCTAAAGCTGGAGCAACAATGTCGCAGCGCCGCGAAGGTTGGCTGCTCCGAGGGGTATGACAGATGGCACCAGGCGTGGGACGATCGTTCACCGCGGCCAGCACACTTGAAGAGGCAATGGCAGCACGCCGGCAGGGCGCGGTGGTGCTTGCAGGCGGCACCTGGATGATGCGTGATCCCCAACGCGGGGTCGACCTTCCCGACGCGGTGGTCGCACTCGACCGAATACCGGCCTTGTCCAAGGTCGAAATCGACTCGGACCATGTCGTGATCGGTGCAGCTGTTACCCACGCAGTCCTTGGCCGCGCGTTGCATGGGGCAGCGGGCTTCGAAGGTCTGGTTGCCGCGGCGGAGAACGCGGCCAATCCCGGTATCCGAAGGGTCGCCACCGTGGGCGGCAACATTTGTGCCCTCGACTTTGCCGCCGCCGATCTCGCCCCTGCGCTTCTCGTCTGTGAGGCGACGGTGGAGCTGGAGACGTTCGAAGGCCCAAAACTCATCGGTATTTCGGATTTCCTCAAAGACAGGCATGCGCTGCTGGCAGAGGCGATTGTGACGAGAATTCATCTGCGCCGCGACCTTGTCGCAAGCGCGCATATCCGCCTGCCGCTTCGGAAGGCTGGCGACTATCCGGTCGCCGTCGTCTCGCTTGCGGTGGACAAGGACAAACGATGTCGCATCGCCGTCGGCTCGGTGGAGCCGGTAGCGCGGCGCTGGACGGCGCTCGAACAGGCGATGAGGGCAAGCCAGGCCTCCGCGCTCGATCCGGAGCGCGCTGCCGGGCTTGCACTAGAGCACAATGATTTTCAGGGCCGCGACGGCAGGGAAGCGGAGGGTTGGTACCGGCGCCAGGTTCTTCCGCCGCTGGTCAAGCGCGGTGTTGCCGCACTTCTCAAGACCGAGGGCCTGGCATGGTTGTGACATTCCAGCTGAATGGCGAGGACTGCAGCTTTCACGGCGATCCGATGACGCCGCTCGTCGACATCTTGCGGCGGGAACGATTCCTGACGGGGACCAAAGCCGTGTGCCGCGAAGGCTTCTGCGGCGCCTGCACGGTGCATGTCGACGACGAAGCGGTGCCGTCCTGCCTGAAGCCGATTGGCCTGGTCCAGGGATGCGCGGTCACGACCGTCGAGGGATTGAGTTCCGGAAACCAGGCGCTGCATCCGCTCCAGGCCAATCTAGAGGCCGCCGATGCCGTGCAATGCGGCATGTGTTTTCCGGGAATGGTTATGAGCCTTTCGGCGTTCGTGCGTGACAATCCGCATGCGAGCCGTCCCGAAATCAAGGCCGCGATGGTCGGCAACATCTGCCGCTGCACCGGATATGAGCGGATCGTCGACGCCGTGGCCGACTGCCTTGACCAAGCGCGGAAGGCTGGCCAGTCGGTGGGAGGTCTCCATGTCTGAGCTGTCCGCCACCGTGATGAATCTTCCCCGCCGCGATGCGCAGGACAAGCTGCGCGGGCGGACGAAATACACCAACGACCGGGTTCGCCCCGACATGTTGCATGCCGTGCTGCTGCGGTCGACCGTTTCCGCGGGGCGTATCCGCAAGCTCGATGTTTCGGCGGCACTTCGCTGTCCTGGCGTGCGCGCGGTGGCGACCGGCGCCGACGCGCCAGGCCTCTACGGCATCGGCATTGCCGACCATCCGCTCCTGGCCATCGACACCATCCGCTATCATGGCGAGCCAATCGCCGTCATCGCCGCCGAAACGGAGAAGCAGGCGCGGGCGGCGCTTGCCGTCATCGTGCTTGAGATCGAGCCGCTGGCACCGGTGTCCACCATGGCCGAAGCGCTCCAGCCCGCAGCCCGTCTCGTCCACGAGGGCTGGCGCGGCTATGAGGCGATCACCGAGGGCGGCGCACGTGCCGGCAACATCGCATGGGAGGCAAAATCCAGCCGCGGCGACGTCGATGCGGCCTTCGCCCGTCCCGACATACGCATAGTCGAGAGCAGCTTTACCGTCGGCCGGCAGAGCCATGTGCCTTTCGAACCGCGCGTTGCCATCGGCTCCTGGGAGGACGGCCGGGCTCACATCCAGACCTCGACGCAGGTGCCTTGGACAGTTCGCAACGTCACCGGAAGGGTCATGCAGCTTGCGCCCGGGCGTGTGCGGGTCACCGTGCCGCCTGTCGGAGGCGGGTTCGGCCTGAAATTCGATGCGTCCATCGAGCCGATCACGGCACTTCTGGCGCGGATGACCGGGCGCACGGTGGTCCTGGAAAACACCCGGCAGGAAGAGATGGCAACCTGCCTCTGCCGCGAGAATGCGGAAATCCGCATCCGCTCCGCTGTCACTGCCGAAGGATACATCGCCGGACGCGAGGCGGTCGTGCTGATGGACTGCGGCGCGTATGGCGGCGAACAGGTTTTCCTGACAACGATGACGGCGCACACGCTGGGCGGCAATTACAGGGTTGGCGCAACGCGGCTCGTCAGCCGCGCCGTATACACCAACACACCACCCAACGGCGCTTTCCGAGCTTGCAATGGCGTCTACAACACCTTCGCGTTGGAGCGACACACCGACGAAATCTGCGATGCGCTAGGCTTCGACCCAATAGAGTTCCGGAAGAAAAATGTCCTGGGAGATGGCGATCTCGGTGCCACGGGGCAGGTTTTCGAGGCCGACGTGCTGGGTCCGATGCTCGATCGCATGGAGACACTGCGCGCCAGCACCGGTACATCAGAGGCCAAGGCCGACGGCAGGCTCTATGGAATTGCGACCACGGTCGGCACATGGTTCGTTTTCGTCGGGCCTTCGGCGGCGACGGTGAATTTGAACGCCGACGGCAGCGCAACGCTGGTCACCTCGGGTGTGGAGATCGGATCCGGCACGATGGTGCAATCCCTGCCGCAGATCGTGGCTGGGCAGCTCGGGCTTGCTCCCGACCAGGTGATCGTGCGCGAAGCCGATACGGATGCCGCCGGTCTCGATGTCGGCGTTGGCGGTGGGCGCACCACCGTGTCCATTGGTGCCGCGAGCATCGCCGCCTGCGCGGAAGTGCGAGAGAAGCTGCTGCGGACCGCCGGCGAGATGCTCCAGACCCGACCGGAAGACCTGGTGCTGCGGGACGGTCGTGTCGAGATCACGGGACTTCCCGGTTCCGGCATGTCGATCCCCGCTGTCGTCGCCCATGCGCAGGCAACCACCGGCCCGATCACCGGAAGCGGAGCCTTTACCGCCAGGAACACTCCGGCAATGTCCGGCTGCGCGATGGGGCATTTCATCGATGCGCTCGACATTCCCGTCTTCGTCGTTCACGAGGCCGAGGTGGCGGTTGATCCAGACACCGGCCATGTCGAGGTGCTGGCCTATCGCGTAGTTCAAGATGTCGGCCGCGCGCTCAATCCGCGCGCCATCCTGGGCCAGATACAGGGCGGCGTGGTACAGGGGCTCGGCTATGCGTTGCACGAGGAGGTGACGCTCACCGCCGACGGACGCATCGCGCAGGACGATTTCGAGACTTATCGCCTGCCGCTGGCGCAGGATGTGGTTCCGGTCGCCGCCGACCTTTACGAGGGCGCGCCGTCGATGGGGCCTCTAGGCGCCAAGGGTGCGGGCGAGGTCCCGATCCTGGCGGTGGGCGCGGCAATCGGCTGCGCTGTGGCACGCGCCATCGGCAAGCCGGTACGGCAGCTGCCAGTGACGCCGCCACGCGTGCTTCGACTGCTGCATGAGCGCGAACCACCGCCGGAATTCCCGCACATCGCCCCCGGCTGGGCGTTGAACACTCTGGGCTGAGGCAAGTAAACCATGGTCACCCTGAACTGCGACATGGGCGAAAGCTACGGCAACTGGCGCTTCGGTGACGATGCCGGCATCATGCCTCATATCGATTGCGCCAACATCGCCTGCGGCTTCCACGCCTCCGATCCATGGACGATGCTGAAGACCGTGCGGCTCGCCCTTTCGCATGGCAAGCGGGTCGGCGCGCATCCCTCCCTTCCCGATCGTGAGGGGTTCGGCCGGCGCGAAATGAGACTTCAGCCGGAGGAACTGACAGCTGCCTTCCTCTATCAAATCGGTGCTCTGACAGGGATGCTGGTCGCCGAGGGCGGGCAACTCAGCCATGTCAAGCCGCATGGCATCATTTACGGCATGGCCGCGCACGACGTCGACACTGCCCGGGCAATTGCCGCGGCGGTCAAGCCGTTCGGCGTCCCTCTCTTCGGCATGGCGGGAACCTGTCACGAGACGGCGGCAGCCGAACTCGGCGTTGCCTTCGTGGGCGAGTTCTTTCCCGATCTTGCCTACGCTCCCGGCGGCAGCCTGATCATCCCGCGCGTCCAGTCGGCCATCGACCTGACGCTTGCCGAGCACCGCATGATAGGGGCGCTTACTCGAGGCGAACTCGTCACGACAGACGGCACGATCCGCCCGGTCGACTTCGACACCGTCTGCATCCACTCCGATCCGCCGAATGCGCGCGACGTCGCCGCGCTGATGCGGCGGATCATCGACACTCATTCCAACGGCCTGCCATGATTCATTCTCCCGAATCGTGAAAGCTCCACGCAGGGGACTCGAGGACTATCTCGAACTCACTGCCCGAACCATTTCTCCAAGCCGCTGAGGACTTCCATGGATGCGCTTTCCAACTCTCTCGCCGCCGCCGACATCGCCACCACCATGCACCCCTACACCAACCTGCGTCAGCACGAAGAAACCGGGCCGCTGATCATCAGCCGCGGCGACGGCATCCGTGTGTATGACGAACGCGGCAAGGAATACATCGAAGGGCTGGCCGGGCTCTGGTCGGTGGGCGTCGGCTTTTCGGAAAAGCGGTTGGCCGACGCTGCCTATCAGCAAATGCTGAAGCTGCCCTACTACCACACCTTCTCCTCCAAGGCGCATGAGCCATCCATCCGGCTCGCGGAGAAACTCGTGGAGATGACGCCGGAAAACCTGACGCGTGTCTTCTTCACGTCGTCGGGCTCGGAAGCCAACGACACCATCGTCAAGATGATGTGGTTCATGAACAACGCGCTGGGCCGGCCAAAAAAGAAGAAATTCCTGGCACGGACCAAGGGCTATCACGGCATCACCGTCGCCTCCGGCAGCCTGACGGGCTTGCCGGTCAACCATCGCGACTTCGATCTGCCGGCCATTCCCGTTCGCCACCTGACCTGCCCGCACTTCTATCGCTTCGGCATGGCAGGCGAAGACGAAGCCGCCTTCACGGCGCGCCTGCTCGCCGAGCTGGAAGCGGTGATCGCCGAAGAAGGGGCTGACACCATCGCAGCCTTCATAGGAGAGCCGCTCATGGCAGCCGGCGGCGTTCTGCCACCGCCGGTCGGGTACTGGGAAGGCGTGGAGAAAATCTGCCGGGCAAATGATATCATTCTGATAGCGGACGAGGTGATCTGTGGTTTCGGGCGGCTTGGTACGCCCTTCGGCGCTCAGAAATACGGCTTCACGCCTGATATCATGACGGTCTCCAAGCAAATCACGTCGTCTTATATGCCGCTTGCCGCCGTCATTTTCTCCGATGCGATCTATCAGGCGATCGCCGACACCACCGCCACGATCGGCAATTTCGGCCACGGCTTCACGGCGTCAGGTCATCCGGTCGCGACGGCAGTGGGTCTCGAAAACCTGGCCATCTTCGAGGAGCGGGACCTGATCGGAAACGCGGCCCGCCTCGAGACGTCGTTCCAGGCCGGCATCCGCTCATTTGCCCATCACCCGCTTGTCGGTGAAGCGCGGGGCACCGGTCTTATCGGCGCCGTTGAGCTGGTGGCAGACAAGGCGACGAAACGCCCCTTCGCCAAGGTTGGGCGCGCAGGGGGTATCGCAGCAGGGA
>NZ_RZRP01000168.1:0-9198 GCF_003997795.1 Mesorhizobium sp. M7A.F.Ca.US.005.03.2.1
CCAGAACCCTATGCTCGTATGTGCGCCATTGGGTGAACTGGGAGAGGTAGTCCACGATCGACTGGCTGTTGGTGTGAAAAATATGTGGCCCATAGCGGTGGATGAGGATGCCGGCTTCATTATAGCAATCATAGGCGTTGCCGCCGACATGGCTGCGGCGATCGACCAAGAGAACGCTTTCATGACGCTGCGAGGCTATTCTTTCGGCAAGCACGCTGCCGGCAAACCCCGCGCCGACGATCAGCCAATCGAACATGGCTATGCGCTCCTGCGCAACGGGACGACCTTCTTGCGTCGGTAGGCGCCCTCAATGTGAGCGGCCATGGCCGTCCATGTTCTTTCCCACGACATGTCAGCCAGATAGGCATCGACTTGCGGCAGCAGCATCTCACGCGGTCGCAAAAGCATGGAGCGCAGCTTGCTCTCCAAGTCGTCACTGTCGGCGATTTCCACCAGTCCAGCAGCGCCGTAGCTGCGCACGACGTCAACGATCGCCGTCGAGATTACGGGCAGGCCCGCAGCCAGGAACTCTGGCGTCTTGGTTGGGCTGATGAACCGGGTCGCTTCGTTGAGTGCAAACGGCATCCACCCGGCATCCCAATGGCGCAGATAATCGGGCAGGTCGCAGTAGGCCTTGGCACCCAACCAATGCAGGTTGTCGGCCTTCGGCAGGATTGCAGGATCGATTTTGACCACGGGGCCAATCATGACGAAATGCACGTCCGGCATCGTCCGCGCCGCTAGCGCCACGAGTCCGGCGTCCAGCCGCTCGTCGATGACGCCGAAATACCCCACCCTCGGGTGAGGAATGCCGGCCTGATCGGCTGGGTCCTTTCCTGGCAGCCTAGCCTTGTGAAAGTGTTTCACGTCGATGCTGCTCGGAAAGGGGTAAATAGCCTGATGCAGGCGGCGCTTGGTCTCGAACAGGCTCAGACCACCGGTGAAAACGAGATCGGCGCGGCGCAGAAGTGCCTTTTCCATCTGCGCCAGTTCGGGCGGCGCATTCTTGAAAGCGGAGAGTTCGTCCATGCAGTCGTAGACGCATATGTCTGGGTCAAGAAACTCCGTGAAGCGGAGAGCCATCGGCGTGTAATACCAGGCGATCAGCCGGCTGTGCGGCATAGAAGCTATGATCTGCTGAACAAACCTCTGCTGCACGGCATCTGATTTCGCGGCCGACGCGCCGAGCGGCAGCACTGGTGTCACGATCAGGATGTTTGGCGATGCCTCGCTCGTCCGCATCTGCGGCTGTGGCAGTTCTTCGAAAACAGGCTCCTCAAAGTAGACCACTCTCTGCTGCTCGGATGCGAGGGTGAGGATATGCTGCGGCCGTTGATGAACGAAATTCCATCGCAAGTGGGAGAAGCAAACCAGTAGATTTTCCCTGCCTGTGTGTTTACTGGCGGATACCCTGCCCAAGGCTGCTTCCATTGAGATGTTCCTTCCCGTAATCTTTCGTTTATGTTACGACTAACATTTGTTAAGCGCGGATCGAGGAGAAATAGACTTCGATGCCAGCTCCTAACTTTCCAGCGCGTGAGTTGTTCCAAGGTGAAGTGAAGAGCTCTCGGTCACCGCTCGGATGACGAATGCGACCATATTTCCGCGAAGCTGAGAACGCTCGCCGCGCATCGCCGGGCTTTGAAAGCGTGAGCGACGGCGGAATGTCGGTGGAGAACGGACCTGCCGTATTTGCGTTGAAGTCGCTGGCTATAAAATGCGCAGGACATCAAGTTGATTCGCCCGCATCGCTGGCGAGTCCGTGCCAGGCGAATTCCGGGGCTGATATGAAGATCGACTTTGCGACCAACGTTTTTCCGCTGTTTCATCCGCAAAGCGTGGATGACCTCAAGGACCCTTGCCCCGTCTTTGATGGCAGCCTGTGGCACGTCTTCGGCTCGAGCGGCACGGTGACCACCGAGACGTGGACGATACTGCACGCCACGGCGCCGGACCTTTATGGGCCGTGGACCGAGCATCAGTCGATCGAGCTTCCAATCAATGGGAGTGGTGTTGCGGCTCCGGGGGTCATCCACGAAAGCGGCGTCTTTCACATGTTCATCCAGACCGAGTTCATGAAGTCTGGCGGCCGCTGCGAGCATGCGGTTTCCAATGACGGGTTCCAGTGGGTGGTTCTTAGCCCCGCAATCCTCGCGATCCCGGACACGGAGGAAGATGGCATTTACGATCCGCATCCCGCACTTATTGGCGGCAAGCGCTACCTCGTCTATTCCGCCATGCCAAAATTCACCAGGGTGCCGCAGCCCGACATCTATCTCGCACGCAGCCAATCCGACTCATGGTTCGGTCCCTGGAAGCGGATCGGCAAGATCCTCGACCACAATGATGTGCCTCACCACAACACAAGAGAGGATCCCGACTATGAATGGGGCATTGAGGGCGCACAACTGGTCGAATTGCCGGACGGTCGCGTGCTTCTCAATGCCACTTGCTTTCTGCCCAATGGCCTTCGCGGGAACCGGCAACGCGTGTTTTTTGCCATCGCGGATAACGTTGCTGGACCTTACGTCTCGATCGGCCCGGTGCTGGAACCAGGCCAGCCGGGAGAGAACGGCCACTCGACAGTGATGATCGAAGGCAGCCAGCTTTCACTGTTTTATCAGAGCCGGGTCGCCACGACTGATCATCGGTGGCGCTACGGCTTGGCCAGATGTGACGTCGCTCTGCTTTCCAGGGTCGCGTGATCCGGTCGGCGCCACTCGTACCGACTGCATCAACGAACTGGACGGCTCGCATTGCGAATAAGCGTCCGTGGCCCGAGACATTCCCGCGGAAAGCCTGCCGGAATTAAGTGTTCCTCGCACGGAACAATGCATCAGAGCTGAGGTTCGGCTGACTTCCAACCAGGAGTCAGCCATGTATTACACCGACAAGAAATTGCAGTACCCGGTTCGTGTGGAAACGCCCAATCCAGTCTTTGCCCGTGCCTTGCAGCAGGCCATCGGCGGAGTAGAAGGCGAGATCCGCGTGGCCTTGCAGTATTTCTTCCAGGCATGGGGATGCCGCGGGCCGGCCAAATACCGCGACCTGTTGTTGAACACGGCGACCGAGGAGCTCGGCCATATCGAAATGCTGGCGACTGCGGTCGCCCTCAATCTTGAGGGTGCACCACTTTCGCTGCAGGAGGACATCTCGTCGGACACGGTCGGCGGCTCGGTCCTCAACGGGATGAACTTCCGCCATATCTTGTCGACCGGCCTGGCCGCACTGCCTGAAAACGCCAACGGCGTTCCCTTCAATGCTTCGCATGTCTATGCCAGCGGCAATCTTGCCGCGGATATGGTCGCAAACGTCACCGCGGAAG
This sequence comes from Mesorhizobium sp. M7A.F.Ca.US.005.03.2.1, assembly GCF_003997795.1. Taxonomy (NCBI): domain Bacteria; kingdom Pseudomonadati; phylum Pseudomonadota; class Alphaproteobacteria; order Hyphomicrobiales; family Phyllobacteriaceae; genus Mesorhizobium; species Mesorhizobium sp. M7A.F.Ca.US.005.03.2.1. The sequence continues at coordinate 3,326 of NZ_RZRP01000168.1, forward strand.
GAAGCGGCCGCGTGCTTGCGACCCGCCTGTACAACATGACCAGCGATCCCGGCATGAAGGACATGCTGTCCTTCCTTATTGCGCGCGACACCATGCACCAACAGCAGTGGCTCGCGGCAATCGAAGATATGGGCGGACTGAACGCGTCTCTGCCGGTCCCCAACTCCTTCCCGCAGGAAAAGGAGCATCAGGACGTATCCTATGCCTTCATCAATTGCTTCGTCGAAGGTGTCGAACCAGCGCAGGGACGTTGGAGCGAAGGACCGTCGATGGACGGCAAGGGCGAGTTCTCCCTGGTCGCCGGTTCGCCAATGGGCGAGGAGCCCATGCTGTCGCCGCCTCGGCCAAGTTCCGGCGCCCAGAGCGAGCAGATGATCGACAGGCGGGCAGCCGAATAGGCAAAGATAGCAATGCCGGAGGGAGCCGGCACTCGGCTGTCTCCTACTAGCGGCTCCTGCGGAGTCGGGCGCACCCGGTGGTACCGAGCAACTGGCGCTCCGCACGAGGGATAGTGCGACCCATTGGTGACTGGTGCGTGCCTGACGAAGCTCTCCATTTCCGCTTCGACATAAATGCTTCACCTAGGGAACATCGCCGGCTCCGCGAAGTTGGACAGCCACGGAGGACGTGCACATGAACAGTGTCATCTATCTTATCGGCGTTATCGTTGTCGTGCTGGCGGTCCTCTCCTTCCTCGGTCTTCACTAGGTGGCCCCATGCAGCATGAAAACGATCAGGGCGGACAGCCCACCGATTTCGACAAGGCGAAAAGCGACGTTTCCGAAAGGCTTCGCCAGGAAAATGAGCGTGCCAGCGAGTTGCTTCACGACGCGCGTGATACGGTGACCCGCAAGGCTGGCGACTATGCATCTGAAGCCAGGGAGGTCATCTCCGACAAGGCGCAGGAAGCGCAGCGCGACATCGGATCGAGCCTGGCGGCGCTGGGCGGCGCACTGCGCGCGGCCAGTGATCACCTGGCCAACAACGATGAAAGGAACGCATCGAAGTTCGCATTGGATGCTGCCGGTGGCTTGGAGCGGCTTTCATCGTCATTGAAACAGAAGCCGTTCGGCCAGGTCCTGGAGGACGTGCAGTCCTTTGGCCGGCAAAATCCCGGTGTCCTGCTTGCCGGATCGGTATTGGCCGGATTGGCTCTCGGGCGGTTCATCAAGGCCTCGCCGCCGGCGGGTCGAGAATTTCAGGATGCGCCGGGAGACCTCAAATCCCACACCGATCAGGCACAGGGTTGGTCCGCTGATCGGTCGCAGGATTCGGGCGTCGTCGGCGATGATGGGGCCATGCAGAGCGCGGAGCAGGACAGATGAACACCCAGGACAACCCAAGCCTTGCCGGGCTGATCACCGACTTGGCCCAGAATGTCACCACTTTGGTGCAAACCGAGGCCAGGCTGTTTCGGGCCGAGCTTTCTGAAAAGCTTGCCAAAGCCGGAGCAGGTGCCGCGGAAGTGCTGGGCGGCGCGATCTGCTTGCTCGCCGCGCTAATGGTGTTGCTGCAGGCACTCGTTATTGCACTGACGCGGGCAGGACTTGGCGCGGGGTGGTCTTCCCTGCTGGTCGGCGTGGTCGTGGCGGCCCTCGGCATTATCCTGCTGCGGACCGGGACGGCCAGCATGGCGCCTTCGGAACTTACCCCCGACCGCACCCAGGAACAGCTCAAGCGCGACGCGAGCGTGATCAAGGAACAAGTGAGATGACTGAGAAATCCGCAGCCGAACTTGAACGCGAGGCCGAGGCAGCCCGTGCGCGGGTGATGGAGACCGCCGAATCCATTCGAGGCAGGATGACGCCGGGACAATTGCTGGATGAGTTCACCGGGCTGTTCTCGGGAGGGGAGAGTTCGGCCATGCTCGCCAACCTCAGAACGCAGGTCCGAGACAATCCTTTGCCGGTCACTATGGTGGGCGCGGGTCTGGCTTGGCTGATGTTCGGCAGTGGTACCGCAGACACCGCCCGCGGTTCGGCTGGCTACTCAATGCCCTCGGCGCCGGGACGACATGATGAACGGGAACGTGGAGGCTTGGGCAGCACGCTTTCCGATGCCGCCGCATCGCTGTCATCGGCTGCCGCCAGCGTCGGCGATACCGTTTCCAGCGCGGCAAGCAGCGCCGCGGAGGGTTTGACGGGCAGCACGGCCACTGCAAGATCGGTGACCGGCGACATGGCGGCGAAAGCCGCCCGCTCCGCGCAAGATCTGTTGGAGAACCAGCCCTTGGCCATAGCGGCCGCGGGTCTCGCCATCGGCGCCGCCATAGGTGCAATGTTGCCCCATACCGCAACGGAGGATGAGCAGCTAGGCGCCTATGGCGAAAAGCTTCGCGATACCGCCGAAACCATGCTCGACAGGGGTCTCGACGAGGCCAAGCAGGTCGCCGCCGAAGCCTATGAGACCATCAAGCAGGAAGCTGGCCGGCAACATATGGAAGCAGACACGATCGCCGATCAGCTCGGCGAGATCGTGAAGTCCACAGCAGACAAGACCGAGCACGCCGTGCGTGAACGGATTTCCGATCCATCTCAGCGTCAAACCTAGCTTGAATGATCCTGGATCAACGACAATCGGTCTCTTCAGAAGGGTCGGCGTTGTCCGTCAAACGGTGAACCGCTCAATCATTTCAGAGCGTAGAGGTAGGCCGCGATATCGCGCGCCTGCTGCTCCGAAATTCGGGTCGATGGCATGGCCGTGCGCGGATTGATTTCCCTGGCAGATCGTATCCAGCGGATCAGGTTCTCTGGATTGTTGGCCAGCCCGCCGCCGATAAAGGTGCGGTCAGCAAGACTGGCGTCGAGGCGTGGACCGACCTGCCCTTGCGCGCCCGGCACGCCCGAAATCGTATGGCAGCCGGAACAACCATTCGCAGTCATGATCGGCATGGCGCGCGCAATGTCACCTCCCGTGGCCGCCTCCGCCTCGTGGCGGATGCGCGCCGCCTGATCGGACCACCAGGTCATTCCGGCCACGCCCGCAACGAGCAGCACCAGCGCGGCGCTGGCGCCGGCAAGCAGCTTAGACAAGCTCGTAGGCATGCGCCGCCTCCCCCCTTCCGCTCGCCTTGATCCACAGCGCGGCCAGCAGCAGCGCTGCGCCGCCATAGATCAGTCCAGCGGGAACCCACATCACCAGCCCGGCAAGTTGCTGGTCTTCCAGGGGGCTCAAATTCCATAGTGCCGCACCCACCGCGTTCTGCGGGTACCAGAGCCGCGGCCAGAGCAGCAGGAGCACGCCAAGCAGGCCAGTGTGCAGCGAGGTGACGAAAAGATGCATCACTGCGGTCCCATAGGCATGCTGGCGGCCGGGACGCGGCAAGAGTACCCACCAGAACAGCAGCCCTGTTCCGAAGAAGCTCGCGTGCTGTGCATAGTGCATCACGCCGCGTTCGAGCGCGGCCTCGAACAACGCCGGAAGGTGCCAGATCCATATGGCCAGGCCGTGGGCAATGGTCGCGCTGAGCGGTCGAGTTACGAAAGACCAAACCGCATTCAGCCATCTGCCGTGCCCGGCCATTCCAAGAATGCGCCGGACCCCGGCGGGAAATCCCCACATCAAGGCCGCAGCCGGGCTGGCGGAGACCAGCAGCGGCGCCGCCACGGCCATCAGCAGTTCATGCTCGATCATATGCGCCGCAAAGATCTGCTCACCGAGTGCATGAATCGGGCTGACCAACGCGGCCGTCAACACGCCCCATCCGGCCGTGAACAGCAGAGCCTGGCGCAGCCGCAGAGTCCTGCCGCGGCTGCTGCGCCGCCAAAGCCGGCCAGCTCCAACGACATATATCAGGGCAAGCACGGCAAGTGGCAGGGTGATGGGCAGCGCGAGCGTCCACCCGGCCTCGGGTGCGCCGGCGCCGTAGCAGATGGAAGTAGAGAACAGCCCGTCCAGATTCATCGCAGGCACTCATCCAGGATCAGCGCCGCGCTGCCTTGCATGAGGATCACAAGCGCAAACAGCAACGCCGACAGCATGCCGAGATTGGCGACGAAGCGCTCTGTGGCGCGCGTACGCTTCGGCTTGAATGCGGCACCGCCTCGCCGCTTCGCCCGCCACGACAGCGCCCCGCCGAGCAGCGACAACAAGACGAGCAGCAGCGCCACGGGAAGCACGACCGGCACCTGGCGATTGCATTGCCAGGGCACCAGCGCATAATTCAGCTGTGTCGAGACCGCCCACGCCAGCGGCCCTGACAGAAGACCACCCCAAGACGTTCCCAGGCGTAATGCACGCATCTCAGCCTAGCCTCGGCACCCAGTAGATGAGCAGATAGATCGGAATCCAGGTCAGGACCACGAAGTCCCAGTAGAAGACATTGTCGCCGACATCGCCGAAGCGACGGCCGCTATAGCCGTGGCGCGTGAACATCAGCACAGTCAGCACGATGGTGTCGCCGACATCGGTGATGAGATGGGTGGTGTGCAGCCCGAGCAGCACCCAGAGCATCGATCCATAGGCATTGGTGTCCCAATAGATGTTGAGGGCCGGGAATTCGAACCAGCGCACGACGAGCGGAGCGATGCCGAGCAGCGACATGACCATCAGCCCGATCCGCACCGGCACCATCGAACATTGCTTGGCATAGCGGTGGAGGATGTGGTTAGGCACAAGGCTGACGATGAACAGAATGGTGACGATCGTTCCGGGCCAATGGTTCGGGCGCGGTGCGCTGAGGGGCCAGTCTGGCCATGACTGCGCAAGGTAGAGATAAGCGCCGGCCGCCAGCGCGAAGCCCGTGCCTTCCAGCGCCATGAAACCCAGCGTGCCCCACCAGGTCGGGCTGCGCGGACCGTGCCCGAAGGTGGGCAGGCCAGAAAGATCGGCGGCGGCGCGCTGCTTCATTCCTCGTCCTCCGGATCGCCCTTGGGCCAGAACCATCCGATCAACGTGATGGCGATTGGCGCGGCGCCCCAGACGATCGCCCAGGGCGTGAAGATTGAATAGAGAAACGTGCCGCCGACGGCCAGCGCCGCTAAAAGCGGCCAGATCGAAGGGGCGGCCGATTTCTCGCGAATGTCGGGATGAGCTTCGGCCACGGTCGAGATGAGGAGTTCGCGCGCGTCGACGCGGAGCCCGGTCGCTACAGGGAGCGCCTCGCGCTCGGCCCAGAGCGGCTCGATATGAGTCACGATGGGAATGCGTGCGAAATTATAGCTCGGCGGCGGCGAGGATGTTGCCCACTCCAAGGTTCCTGCGTCCCACGGATTGTTGCCGGCCGAGGTGCCTTTCAACGCGCCATGCACAAGGTTGAAGGTGAACAGGACAAAGCTCAGGAAGAAGAGTAACGCCCCAGCCGAGATGAAAAGGTTGATGTTGCCCCAGCCAAGCTCGGCCGGATAGGTGTAGACACGTCGTGGCATGCCCCACAGGCCGACCAGATGCATCGGGAAAAAGGCTGCATTGAACCCGATGAAGGCCAGCCAGAAATGCCACCGCCCGAGGCGTTCGCTCATCATGCGGCCGGTGACCTTCGGGAACCAGAAATAAGCCGCGCCAAGCAGCGGGAACACCGAGCCGCCGATCAGCACGTAATGGAAGTGGGCGACGACGAAATAGGTGTCGTGGACCTGAAGATCCAACGGCACTGAGGCGAGCATCACGCCCGTCAGCCCGCCGATGACGAAGATGAAGAAAAAGCCGAAGACGAACAGCAACGGAGTTCGGATCACCGGTCTGCCGTCCCATAATGTTGCCAGCCAGCAGAAGATCTGTACGCCGTTCGGGATGGCGATCATCATGCTGGATGCGGTGAAGAAGCTGGCGCCAAGCTTTGGCAGGCCGGTGGCGAACATGTGATGGACCCAAAGCCCGAACGAAAGGAAGCCGACCGCGATCAGCGACAGGACCAGCCCGAGATGACCGAATGT
>NZ_RZRP01000169.1:0-9182 GCF_003997795.1 Mesorhizobium sp. M7A.F.Ca.US.005.03.2.1
CTACTGGAATGCCATCGTCGGCAATGGCGGCCAGGAGAGCGTGTGCGGCTGGTGCAAGGACAAATGGGGCGTGTCCTGGCAAATCACGCCGCGCACGCTGACCGAGGCCATGGCGGCCGGCGGCGAGGAAGCCAAACGCGCCTTTGATGCGATGATGGAGATGACGAAGATCGACGTCGCGGCGATCGACGCAGCCCGGCGCGGCTGACCTCGATCGCGGCTGAGTTGCTATCTGACCTTGATGACGACCTTGCCCTTGGCGCGTCCTGTTTCGACATAGGCCAGCGCCTCATTGGTCGCCTCGAAGGGAAATATCCGGTCGACGACCGGGCGGATCGCGCCGGATTCGATGAGCGATGCGATCTTGCTCAGCTGCTCGCCCTGCGCCCACATGAAAAGGAACGAGAACGTCACGCCACGGCGCTTGGCTTTCGCTCGAATACCGCGGCTCAGCAGGCGAAGCACCAGCCTCAGCACCACGTTCAGTCCCTTCTCCCTGGCGAAGTCGGGATCCGGTGGGCCGGAGATGGAGATGAGCTTGCCACCCGGTTTCAGCACATTCAGTGATTTTTCAAGTGTCTTGGCGTCCTGGCTGTTCAAGACGACGTCGTAGCCCGAAAGGACTTTCTCGAAATCGTCTTTCCTGTAGTCGACGACGATATCGGCGCCGAGCCCCTTGACCAGACCGGCACTCGCCGCGCTGGCGGTGGTCGCAATGGTCGCGCCGAGATGCTTTGCCAGTTGGATGGCGAATGTCCCCACGCCGCCGGAACCAGCTTGAATGAAGACCTTCTGTCCCTTCTTCAGCTTGGCCCTTTCGACGAGCGCCTGCCAGGCGGTCAGGCCGACCAGCGGGATCGAGGCCGCCTCCTCCATGCTGAGGTTCCCGGGTTTCAGGGCCACGTCGGCTTCATCCATGGCTATGAACTCGGCGAACGTTCCGATCCGGCCATCGCGCGGCCGCGCATAGACGTCGTCGCCGAGTTTGAATTTGCGGACTTTCGATCCCACGCGCACAACCCTCCCGGCCACGTCGTGACCCAGGATGAAGGGCCGGCGATAGGGCAGGATCAGCTTGAACTCTCCGGTTTTGACCTTGGAATCGAGCAGGTTCACCGCCGCTGCGTGGACCTCGACCAGGACATCGCTGTCCCCGAGTTTCGGCTCCGGCATTTCGGCTAGCCGCAGAGTGCCGTTCTTGCTGTACTTGTCGACGACGAATGCCTTCATGGCAGTGACTTTCTGAGAGTGATTTTGGTGTGTCGCATGTGCGTGAAATCCTCTGCTCGCTGCGTTCAAACGGGCAGGCGGAATTGTTTCCGCAGGCTCTTGTCGAATATCCCAGCGGGAGCAAAGCGACGCAGCAGGCTGACCTGGCGCGCAGCCTTGCCGGCGGTGTAGCGCCGTTGCGGACGGGCATCGGTCGCTGCCTTGACGACCACTTGCGCCACCACTTCCGGCCGGTCGGCGACAGGCATCACGTCGCGAAGCAGCGCTTCCAGCGTAGCTCGGGCTTGATCGTATTCCTGCAACGGCGAATCCGGCTGGATCCCGTTCTGGTCGAAGACAGTACGAACGAATGCCGGCTCGATGACCGAAACGCGGATATTGAAGGCGCGAACCTCGTGGTCGAGCGATTCCGAATAGCCCTCAAGCGCGTGCTTGACCGCCGAATAATGCGCTGAATACGGCGCCGGCACCAGTCCCAGCACAGAGCCGATATTGATGATGTGCCCCTCGCCACGCTGCCGCATCGACGGCAGCACCGCATTGGTCATGCGGATGACGCCGAACAGATTGACGTCGAACAGAGCCTGCACCTGGGCAATCGAGAATTCCTCGGCGCCTCCAAGCTGGCCGACCCCGGCATTATTGACCAAGAGGTCGATCCGGCCGGTCTGCGAGAGCACCGTCGAAACGAGTGCGGCAACGGCCTCACTGTCGGTCACGTCGCAGATCAGCATGGTCACCCCGTCCGGATCGTTGCCGGCCTTGCGCCGGCTGGTTCCGAAGACGGTGAACCCGGCCCGCGCAAGGGCTTCGGCACTGGCGCGGCCGATGCCCGAAGAGGCTCCGGTCACAACAGCGGTTTTTCCGGCATTCGTTTTCATTTCGTGCTCCAAACTCATGGGGGCTAGCTTTTTTGCATCTGTTAAATTACAGTCGTAATATCAGATTATGATCATAATGCAATAGCAGAAAGGAATAGCAGCCATGCGCTACGAAAAGGGCAGGAAGGACGCCTCGCGCGGCCGGATCCTGGAGGTCGCCGCGGAACGCTTTCGGAAAAACGGCATAGCGGCGTCCGGACTGGCAACCATCATGGGCGACGCCGGGCTGACGAACGGGGCTTTCTATCCCCACTTTCAATCAAAGGCGGCGCTTGTCCGTGAAACGGTCGCTGCAGCTCTCGAGGATCAGTCCGACGAGATACGGCAAGCATTGGCCTCCGGCGGCTTGGCAATGGCCATAGACACATATCTGTCGGCGGCGCATCGGGATAACCCCGGGAAGGGCTGCGCCTCTGCCGCCTTGCTGGCGGAAATCGCCCGTGAGCCACCCGAAACGCGTCAGCTTTATACCGAGCGTTTGCTGACCCAGGTGCACCAGGTGTCGGTAGAGCTGCCGCCGCAAACTCCTGATCCGGAGGGCGTTGCGTTCGCTATCTTTGCGACCCTCATTGGCACGCTTCAGCTGGCCCGTGCCGTGGAGGGAACGGAATTGTCGGATCGTATCCTTGCGGCAGGGAAAGCTGCGGCGCGCGCGCTGATCGAGCAGAGTTAAGGGCGTACCACGCGTGGGCACGTCAAAGTTATTCTCATGCGGTGTGACGCCCAGCCCCGCATCGGCCCCTTGGCAGGAACAGCACCGCCCGTATGATGGTCAGATGCGCGCCCGCTCTTCAGTGCCCGGTGCCGCGACCGAAGGACCTGGCGTCCTTGGCCAGCACCAGCTCGGCATCGTCGGTAACATAGCTGACATAGCGATAGTCGCGGATGAAGCTGATCTGACCTTCTCGCCACTCCAGCCACATGAAATGACGCGGTTTCTGGTCGGCATGGCTTTCGAACACAGCGATCACCTCGCGGCCGTCGAGCCAGGCCGGCGTCAGCCACACGCGGTCGCTTTTGGCGTAGATCGTGAAGAACACGCCGACATCCGCCGCACCCGAGCGCGGCGCATGCAGGGACTGATGAAGCCTGACGTCGTCGGCAAGCAGGGCGCGCAAGCCGTCCCAATCCCGCTGGTTGAACAGGGTCGCATAACGGACCACGGCGGCCGACGCGATACGCGCATCGGGAGCCGAACTGGCCTGCGCACTGACTTCCCTAAGCCGGGCGCGGCCGCGCGCCAAGTGCCCTTTCACCGCATCGACCGTGATGCCGAGCAAAGCAGCGATCTCGGCCAGCGGCTCGTCGAGCACATCTCTGAGGATGACGACGCTGCGCTGGAGCAGCGGAAGCTCCGCGAAGCGCGACACTGCGGTCTGTATAGCTTGCCTGCGCATCAGCGTCTCCACCGGGTCGGCTTTGGTGTCGTCGGCAATTTCAAGCGCCGCCTCGATAGGCTCCGCCGCGCGGATCGCGCGGCTGCGCAGCAGGTCAAGCGCACGGTTGTGGGCGACGCGGAACAGCCAGGGCCTGAGCTGCGGCACCTCGCCCAGCTCATTCAGCGCAACGAAGGCCCGCGCAAACGTGTCCTGCACGACATCCTCGCCGTCGATGACCGAGCCCATCAGGCGCGCGCAATAGCGGTGCAGCTCTGGCCGCATCGCGGCGGCAAGGGCAAGCAGCCCTTCCCGTCGGTCGCGGTCCACGGCAGGATCTCGTTCGCTCAAGCCGCAGCCCCCTCCATCACGGTTACGCCCGCGTCGCCATTGAGGCCGAAGACGATGCCCTCCGCATATTGCGGGTCTTCCAGCACGGAAACCACCCTGTCGCCGAAGGTCCGGGGCGGCATCGGCGCACCGAAGCGGGTGACGAATTGTTCGGGCGTGATGCCCATGGATCCGGAATAGGCGCCGGCCGCCGCATCGCCTGTTCCGGTGCCGAGGATCATCTGCCGCGGCACGATCGCCTGAAAGCGGATGCCGAGCTTCTTCTCCAGCGAAACGCCATTGGCGTACTTCGCCATGAACCACAGCATGCGCTTGGCGCCGCCATAGCCCCCCGACAACTGCGACCCGGTGACGGCGGCACCGCTCGATCCCACCAGAACACGGCTGCCCGGCTTGAGCGGCAGGTTGAGCGCCGCCTGCAGCCAGTATAGCCCGGCCTTGACGTCGGTTTCCCAGGCGATTGAAAAATCTTCCCAGCTCAGTTGGTCCAACCGGCCCATCCGGGGCGTGGCACCAGCATTCAGGACCACGACGTCAGGACGAACCTCGCTAAGAATGCGATAGGCCGCGCCCTCCTCCGCAACGTCGGCGCGGATAGTGGCGACCCCAAGCCGCGCACCGACCGCATCCAGCGCCTCGACGCCACGGGCAACGACGGTCACGCTGGCGCCCTGTTCGACCAGCGCCTCGACCAATCCGAGGCCAAGCCCACGGCTGCCACCGGTGACCACGATTTCTTTATTCCTGAGGCTCATCGACCCTGCTCCTTAGCTTCACTGTAGCTAAGACGTTTGAGGGTCGGAAAAAGAGCCAAGGTTTGGCGAGGCGCGCTGTCGCGGCGACGATCCGCGACATGCCGGCAATACTGGCGATCGGGCGGAAAGCTGCCTGTCCGCTTTCGGCCTAAAATGCGATGCCCGATATTGGACGCAGTAAGGTTAGAGGCTGCCGGCGATGAAAGCGCTGCCGGTCCATGCTGCGGCATCCCAGCCGGATATGTTCAGAAGTCGAGAGCGACCATCATGCCGCGGACTTCGGCCATTTCCAGCAGCAGGTCTTGGAGTCTTTCGTCCAGTGCGGCACCGGTCAGCGCCAGAAGCTCGGTGACGCTCTCTCTCATCGATATGACGGCGGCGCCTGTCTTCTCGGCGAGCAGCCGTCCGATGGCAGCTCGGATCAGGTCGTCCTGATCAGACATTGCTTCACCTCCCAACGCACTGCAACCTCCCCTTGCTTTCCATGCCTCACCGCCGCTTTCGACAACAGGGCGTGATTTCCCATACCGTATGATTTTTGATGCGACATCGGGCAGCTTTGCTCATGCCAGCAGATCGTCTCGATGAGCCCGCCAGTCGTTCAACACCGACAATGAGGGCAGGAGCGAAAAATGGCCGGGCTGGACCGTTTCAACCGCTGCAAGCAGTGCCAGAGGCACTTCGTGCCGATAAAGCCCAATGCACACGCCCCCTTTTGGCCGTTGCCGGCAATTCCGTGACGGTGTCGAAAATCGAAAACGTACCCGTTGGCTCTTCCACGATTTCGAAACGCCCCACCCCAAACCTCCCTCTGCACAAAAGTAGCGACCAACGCGGACATCCCCCTAGTGGTTCCCTAGGCTGGCAGTTTTTTTCGCGCCTTGGTTGTAGCGCATGCCGGCAGGACAGTCATGCCCGCAGGGCGCGCAATCAAAAATCGCTACGCACATTTTAAATCTTGACGCGTGTCAATTTTTTATAAAACATGCGCAAATGCCGGCATGGCATCGGCCGGCGCTCTGGGAGGAGCAATGCCTGACATCGAAAAGCGCCCGAACCGGGGCTGCAGTCCGCACATCCGCAGGCTGGCAGCAGTCCGTTGGCGGATCGTCGCGCCAGGGGCCGGGGTCGCTTGCGCGCCGTCGGACATTGCAGTCGCCGGACGGCGACATTGATGCAGCCCATAAACAATCAGGAGGAGGAAAAACCATGCGCATGTTCAATTGCCTGAAACTCGGCACGAGCCTGCTTGGCGCCGGCATGCTTGCAACCATCGTCTCGGCACCCGCCCAGGCCGAGGATACGGCGAAAGTCGCGGCCATCGTCAAAGGCCTCGACAATCCATTCTTCCAGACCATGCAGAAGGGCATCGAGGAGCAGGCCAAGGCCAACGGCGTCAGTGTCAGCGTCCAGGCCGCCGCCAACATGGGTGACGCCACCGGCCAGGCCGACCGCCTGACCGCCATGGCCATGCAGGATTTCGATTGCTACCTGGTCAACCCGATCAGCGTCTCCAACCTCGTCCAGGCGCTGGTGCCGGTCGCCCAAAAGAAGAAGCCGATCGTCAACATCGACTCGACCATCGACCCCGAGCAGGCCAAGGCCGCCGGCTTTGCCGTCTCGACCTATATCGGCACCGACAACGTCGCCGCAGGCGTGCTGGCCGGCGAAGAGATGCTGAAGCTGGTGCCTAAGGGTTCCAAGGTCGCGCTGGTCGCCGGCATCGTCGGCGATGTCGGCTCCAACGCCCGCATCAAGGGCTTCAGGCAGGCCGTCGAAGGCAAGCTCGAAATCGTGGTGATGGTCAGCGCTGACTGGGATCGCGAAAAGGCGTTGACCGCCGCCACCGATATCCTCGCCGCCCATCCGGACCTCGCCGGCTTCTTCGCCGCCAACGACATCATGGCCCTTGGCGTCGAGCGCGCCGTGCGGACGTCGGGCAAGGACGTCAAGGTGATCGGCCTAGACGGCATTGTCGATGCGCTGAAGTCGATCGCATCAGGCGAACTCACCGCCACCGTCGCCCAATACCCCTATGTCGTCGGCGCCATGGGCGTCGAAGCCTGTGCGGTCGCGGCCAAGGGCAAGGAACTGCCGGCCAACGTGCCGGCACCTGTGCTGTTGATCAACAAGGACAATGCCGAAGCGTCGCTAAAGAATTTTCCGCGTCCCGGCGGCGACTATCCCGATCCCTTCCGCGAGATGCTGAAGTGAGCACACCTGCAGACAACGCGCCCGCCGCCGATTCGGCGGGTGCGGAGGAGAGCCGTCCCTCCCTGGCGGCTCTCCTCCTCGATCCCTCCTTCTGGGCCGACTGGGCATCCGTCGTCGGCCTGGTCGGCCTCGTCATCGTCTTCGGCATCGCCCAGCCGGTCTTTCTCAGCGTCGCCAATCTGCAGGCGCTGCTGCTGGCGGCTGCGATCCTGGTCGTGCTGTCGATCGGCCAGACCTTCGTCATCGCCACCTCGGGCATCGATCTGTCGTTGGCGGCAGCCGTCATGCTCGGCGCCATCATCCTCGGCCTCGTCAATGCCGCCGGCCACGGCATCTTCATCGCCTGCGTGCTCGCGATTCTCGCCACCAGCGCGGTGGGCTTCCTCAACGGGCTGATCATCACAGCAGGCAAAATCCCCGATTTCGTGGTGACGCTCGGCACGCTGTCGGGCATCACTGGCCTTGGCCTCATCCTGTCGGGCGGTGAACCGACCATGGTCGGCTCGACCTTCCTGCTCAGGCTCGCTTCCGGCTCGTTCGGACCGTTCGGCTATCCCGTATGGGTGGCGATCGCAGCCGTCATCGTCGCCCATATCGCGCTCTACCACACGCGCTTCGGCGTGCATCTGCTGGCCACCGGGGGCCAGGCCGAAAGTGCCGGCGCGCTCGGCATCCGCACCAACCGGGTCAAGATCGCCGCCTATACGATTTCCGGTCTCTGCGCCGGCATCGCGGCCATTCTCCTGGTCGCCCGCATCGGCTCGGCCGAACCGCAGATCAACACCAGCCTGCTCTTGAATTCGGTGGCGGCGGTGGTGCTGGGCGGCGTCAGCCTGTTCGGCGGCCGCGCCAGCATTCTTGGGCCCGCCATCGGCGCGCTGATGCTCACGGCACTCGTCAATGGCCTGACCTTGCTCAATGTGTCGGCTTTCTACCAACCGCTTGCCGTGGGAGCCATCGTGGTGCTGGCGGCGCTGATCATGCGGTATCAGAAATGAGCGCTCCCCATCACATCCCCGCCGCTGAGGCGATCATCGCCTGCGAAGGGCTGAGCAAGCATTTCGGCGGCATCCGCGCCTTCACCGACGTCGCCTTCCAGGCCCGCCGCGGCGAGGTCACCGCCGTGATCGGCGACAATGGCGCCGGCAAGTCGACGCTGGTCCGCAGCCTGGTCGGCGTGCATCAGCCCGACGCCGGCAATCTGTTCTTCGACGGCCGGGCGCGGCCCTTCGCCAATCCCGACGAGGCGCGCAAGGCCGGCATCGAGACCGTGCACCAGAACCTGGCGCTGATCGACGAACTGACGGTCGCACAGAACCTGTTCCTCAACCGCGAGATCGTGCGCCGCATCGGTCCCTTCGCTTTCCTCGACCGCAAGGCGATGAAACGCGAGGCCCGTTCCATGCTGTCGCGCCTGTCGATCAACGTGCCGTCGATCAACCAGCGTGTGCGGCGCCTGTCGGGCGGCCAGCGGCAGGCGATCTCGATCTGCCGCGCTGTCGGCTCCGGCGCCAAGCTGGTGGTGATGGACGAACCGACGGCAGCGCTTGGCGTGCAGGAGACGGCCAATGTCGAGGCGCTGATCCGGCGCCTGCGCGAGCAGTCGGTCTCAGTCATCCTGGTCAGCCACAATTTCGATCAGGTCCGCCGCCTGTCCGACCAGATCTGGGTGATGCGGGCGGGAAAGATGGCGGCGACTGTGCGCGCCTCGGAGACATCAGGCAACGAGCTCGTCGCGCTGGTCACCGGCGCGGCATAGTCCTGCAGCATCAGACTTGAAATCAAAGGGAGTTTGCCGGTGGCACCAATTCGTGTCGGACTTATAGGTCTTGGAGAGGTCGCCCAGTCGATCCATCTGCCGGTGCTGAGCGATCAGCGCGAGCGCTGGGTGATCGCGGGCGTGTACGACGTGTCGCCCAGCCTGGTGGCGCTGTGCACCTCGCAACACCCGACGGCAAGAACCTTCGAGACGGCCGAGGCGCTAATAGCGTCACCCGACATCGACGCGGTGTTCGTGCTGTCATCCGACGACACCCACAGCCGCTTCGTGCACGCGGCGATTGCTGCCAACAAACATATCCTGCTGGAAAAGCCTGCCTGTCTGACGGTGCGCGAGATCGACGATCTGCTGGCGCTGATGCCGAGTTACGACAAGACCCTGTTCGTCGGCTATATGCGCCGCTACGCGCCGGCCTATCTGGCCGCCAGGGACGAGCTGCCGGCCTTCGCCGACATCACCCATGTCCGCATCTTCGACCTGATCTCGGAGGGCCGGCATTTCCTCAAGAAGAGCCAGAACGTCCTCTATCCCAACGACATAGACCCGGCCCTGCTGGCGCGTGGCGCCAAGGAGCGCGACGCGCTGATCCGCGAAG
>NZ_RZRP01000016.1:0-21955 GCF_003997795.1 Mesorhizobium sp. M7A.F.Ca.US.005.03.2.1
CTATCCACATTCACATTTCCATCCCCATTCGCTATTCACTGCCCACTGTCCCGTACTCCCGTACTCCCCTATTCCCCTACTCCCCTAGGACGGCCATGATGCAACTCAGTCTCGACCAGGCAAAAGGACTGTGCCGGATGGCGGCACTTGGCGCCGGCGCCAATGAGGAAGCGGCGCAATCGCTCACTGCTTCGATCATATCAGCCGAGGCCGAAGGGCTTTCCTCGGTCGGTCTGTCGCATTTCATCGACTATCTCGAGGCGCTGGAAGCCGGACGCATCGACGGCAATGCCGACCCGGTGATCACCCGGCCGGCGCTGGCAGTCTATCTCTCCGATGCACGCGGCGGGCTGGCGCATACCGGCTTCGACCGCACCATCGACGACCTCGCCAAGGCGGCAAAGCTGTTCGGTGTCGCCATCTTCTCGCAGAAGAACGCCTATACATGCGGCGCGCTCGGCTATTTCACCGGAAGGCTGGCAGCACAAGGACTGGTGTCGTTCGCAGCCACCAACGGCCCGGCCGTGCTTGCCGGCTCGGGCTCGGTCAAGCCGGTCTACTGCACCAACCCGATGTCGTTTGCCGCGCCTGCCGCCGACGGGGCGCCGCTGGTCATCGACCAGTCGTCGAGCGCCACCGCTTTCGTCAACATCCGCAAAGCGGCCGAGGACGGCAAGACAATCCCGGAAGGCTGGGCGCTGGACGCCAGCGGCAACCCGACCACCGATCCCGCCGCCGCCATGAAGGGCGCAATGCTCGCCTTCGGCGGTCAGCGCGGCGCCAACATCGCGCTGATGGTCGAGGTGCTGGCGGCGGGCCTGTCGGGCGCCAACTGGTCGCTCGACGCGCCATGGTTCAGCGGCGGGCCGGACAGCCCCGGCACGGGACTGTTCGTGCTTGCTATCGAACCCAAGCTGCTCGATCCAGATTTCGAGCAACGAATGAAGGACCAGCTTGACCGGCTGCGGCGGCGCTTCGGCGTGCATGTGCCCGGTCGTGCCCGCGCAGAGGCCGCCGAGAAGGCGCAAGCGCGCGGCATCACCGCATCGAAGGCCGTGGTGCAGCGCATTTCCGAATTCGCTGCACGCTATTCTTCCTGAATATCTATTAAATATCAATTAGTTATCTGGAATTCGCCCGCCGCAGGCGCGGCGCAGTGCGATTTTCTTTGCGCGCCGCTGAACCTTTTCGCGCCTTGCTGCGACCCAGCTTTGTCCAGGGCAAGGCGAGCTTGCCCGATCCACACCGAGGGAAGCAGCAAACCGAAATCGAAAGCCTGCATCACGCGAAGGCCGGTCCTTCGCGCCTCGGAAAACTCAACCCAAATCAAAGGAAATTGCCATGACCAACACCAAGATCACCATGCTGACCGCCGTCCTTCTGCTCGGCTCGTTCATGGGCGCCACACAGGCAGCCACCCTGAAGGCCGCACCGGTCAAGCCGTCCAGCCCGGGTGTCATCGCTGCCCCGAGCGGCGGGGCCACCGAAGACCACTACTGCAAGAACGGCCATGCAAAATTCGCCAATTGCAGCGCTGATTTCGTCGCCGCCTGCAAGAAGGTTGGTGGCACCATGTCGGATGTTCAGGGCTGGGGTGGGCGTACTTGCTTCACGCCCTCCTGATACCGTCTCAGGTCAGGCCGCGCCGTCGGCCCCTGGCTTCGCATGGATGTCACCCGGAAAACCCCGCTTCGGCGGGGTTTTCTGCGTTTTGATCGCACGATGGTAAAACATTCTCGTTTTGGTCAACTTTTGTTTATTTGACTTCGACCAACCTGATCGGCCGTTTGCGCTGATTGAGCAAAACAGAGGAGCTACAATGTCGGCAAGCACGGACAATCCCCGCAACGCCCTTGTCATCCCGGTCCTTGGCAGGTTTTACGCGGCCCTGCACGATGGTGCCGAAACCGTTCTTCGCGTCGTCGCCGGCGGGTTTCTCGCCATCCACGGTTCGCAGAAGATCACCAATCCTTTCGGCGCTGCCGAGATGGTCGAGGGTCTCGGCTTCTATCCGGGCGCGTTGTGGTCGTTGCTTCTGGCCTGCACTGAATTCTTTGGCGGCATCTTCATCGCCATCGGGTTTTTGACGCGGCCGGCCGCCTTTGCCGGCCTGTTCGTGCTATTGGTCACGGTCTGGTTCCACTGGGTCACCATGGGCCAAGGCTATTCGGGTGCGGAAAAGTCGCTGCTGTGGGCAGCGATCCTGCTCTTCTTCGTCATTCGCGGCGGCAACCGCCATTCGGTCGACGCCCGTATCGGCAAAGCGTTCTGACAGGCTGATAGCGACGACGCGTCGCCCTTTGCCTTTGGCACGAAACGGATTATGAAACGGCTTCAGCCAAGCCTGCGAGCGCCGGAGCCAGCCATGACCGAAATCCTGCAGACCCCAAAGCTCGTCGTCGTCTTTGGCGGGTCAGGCTTTGTCGGCCGCCATGTCGTGCGCGCGTTGGCCAAGCGCGGTTATCGCATCAGGGTCGCCTGCCGGCGGCCCGATCTCGCCGGCCATTTGCAGCCGCTCGGCAATGTCGGCCAGATCCAGCCGGTCCAGGCCAATGTGCGCGTGCGCTGGTCGGTAGACCGCGCCGTGCAAGGCGCCGACCATGTCGTCAATCTGGTCGCCATCCTGCATGAGAGCGGCCGGCAGAAATTCTCCGCCGTGCACGAGTTCGGCGCCCGCGCAGTGGCCGAGGCCGCGCGCTCGGTCGGCGCCGGCCTGACCCACATTTCTGCGCTTGGCGCCGATCTGGACTCCGAATCAGACTACGCGCGCACCAAGGCGCTTGGCGAAAAGGCTGTGCTGGAGACGATCAAGGACGCCGTGATCTTCCGGCCGTCGATCAATTTCGGACCCGAAGACGGCTTCTTCAACCGCTTCGCCAACATGGCGCGCTATTCGCCGGTGCTGCCGCTGATCGGCGGCGGCCAGACCAAGTTTCAGCCGGTCTATGTCGGCGACGTGGCCGAAGCGGTGGCGCGCTCGGTCGACGGCAAGGTGGATGGCGGCCAGATCTATGAACTCGGCGGACCGAAGGTGCTCACCTTCAAGCAGTGTATGGAAGAGCTGCTCGACGTGATCGAGCGCAAGCGGCTGCTGGTGCCGGTTCCGTGGTGGGTGGCCAACATCCAGGCCTCGATCCTCGGTCTCCTGCCCAACCCGCTGCTGACCAAGGACCAGGTGATGCAGCTGCGCGAGCACAACATCGTTTCGGACGCCGCCAACCAGACCAACAGGACGCTTGCGGGGCTAGGCATCCAGCCGCAGTCGATCGCGACGATCCTGCCCAGCTATCTCTGGCGCTACCGCGCCGCCGGCCAGTTCCAGCAACGCAAGCCCGCGGCCTAATTCGGCGCAACTGCCTGAAGGTGTCATGTCTAACGCGGCGTGACCTGCATCGGTAGACCGCCTTGCGGCTGCGTGGTCAGTTTCTGTACCGGCCAGGGTTTCGTTTCGGCGGTGGTGTCGAAGCGGAAGCGCGACAGCATGATCGCCAGCGCGATGATCGCCTCCTGCATGGCGAAGCTGGCGCCGATGCAGACGCGTGGGCCGGCGCCAAACGGCAGATACTGGAAGCGGTCGATCTTTTCGCGATTTCCCGGGTGGAAGCGCTCCGGCAGGAAGGCATCCGGCCGGTCCCACAGTTTCCTGTGGCGATGCACGACCCAAGGCATCACCAGCACCGCGGCGTGCTTGGGGATATGAAGATCCTTCCACATTTCCGGTTCGATCGGCTCGCGGTTGATCGACGGCGCCGGCGGATAGAGCCTGAGCGCTTCGTCGAAAGCCGCGCGCGTGAACGGCATGGCATCGAGCCATTTCGTCGGATCGGGCTCGCGCGCCAGCACCTGGTCGATCTCCTGCTCGACCCGGTTGCGCTCCCACGGTGATTCAGCCAGGCAATAGAGCGTCCAGCCGAGCGCACGCGCCGTCGTCTCATGGCCGGCGCCGATGAAGGTGATGATATTGTCCTCGACCTCGGCCCGCGTCAGTCCGTCGGGTCCCTCGGCCTTGAGCAGCAGTGTCAGGAAATCCTGCGGCACGGCATCGGGATCGCGCTTGAATTTCGCTTCGCGCATCTTGACCGTGTCGGTGACGATCTTGCGGAAATAGGCCATGGTCTTGCGGCCACGGATGCGGGTCAGCCTCGGCAGCCAGTCGGGCGCACGCAACAGGTCGAGCGGATCGACGCGACCCATGGTCTCGAACAGGCGGTCGATCTCGTTGGCGAAACTGCCGGGCTCGCCTGATATCTCGCCGGAAAACAGCGTCTCGGCCAGAATGTCATAAGTGAGCAGCGTCATGTCATGGGCGATGTCAGACGTGCCGCCGTCTTCGTAACGGGTGACGAAGTCCTGCGTGCGCCTCAGCATCGGCTGGGCGAAGCCGAAGATGTGGCGCGGCGTGAACACCGGCGCCATCGCCTTGCGCGACCGCTTCCAGACCTCGCCCTCGGCGGTGAGCAGGCCGTCGCGCAGGATCGGCCGCAGGATCTTCTGGCGCACCGTCGCCATCTTGTAGTTCCTGGCGTTGTCGACCAGCACATGCCGGATCAGGGCGGGATCATTGGCGACGATCAGATGTCCGCCAACGCCGTTCGCCGAGATCCACGGCTCGTTGTAGGTATGCTCACCCCACAATTCGAGCGGGTTGCGGTAGACGATGCGGATCATCTCCAACGTCGAGGGCGGCGTCGTGCGCGGCTTCGGCGCCGGGGGAATGAAGGGGGCGGGCTGGATGTCCATGCTGTGCTCCGCTGATGACCCAATGTAGTGGGCCGCAAAGCAGGCGTCCATGTGACCGAACGGCAAGGCCCTACTCTCCGGAATGTGACCGGTTACCGCGAGGTGCCTTCTTGTTGCCCCGAGCGGCATGCCCTAGGTGGCAGTCACCAATGGATACCGCCACCGCAGGAGCCCAGCTTGAAGCACCAGTTGAACATCATCATCGGCAGCACGCGGCCAGGTCGCGCCGGACCGATTTTTGCCGAGTGGCTGGAGAGGTTCGCGCGCGAGCACGGGAAATTCGAGCCTGTACTGACCGACATCGATGCGTTCAAGCTTCCGGTGCTGGACGAACCGCACCATCCAAGGCTTGGCAACTACCAGAACGATCATACCAAAGCCTGGTCCAAGGCGATCGATGCCGCCGATGCCTTCGTCTTCGTGGCGCCGGAATACAATTATTTCGTGGCGCCGGCGATCGTCAACGCGATCGACTATCTCTCGCGCGAATGGAAGTACAAGGCAGCCGCCATTTTCAGCTATGGCGGCGTCTCCGGCGGCCTGCGCGCGGCGCAAGCGCTGAAGCCGCTGCTGACCTCGGTAGGTGTCATGCCGATCCCGGAAGGCGTCGCGCTGCCGATGTACCAGAAACTGCTCGACGAAAATGGCGCTTTCAACGCCAGCGAACAGGTGCAGGGCGGAGCCAAAACCATGCTCGACGAGCTGCTGCGCTGGAGCGAGGCTTTGAAGCCGATGCGGGCAGGCTGAAAACGCTGGTCTTCCGCAAAAACCCCCGGTTTGCTGCCATAGAGAGGTGGTCGTGCACAGGAACGAGCTGGGGGGCAGTTCGATTTGCGCTTGCTGTTTGCCTTGCTGCCTATGCTCACCACCGCCACCGCAGTGGTGGCGCCTGGCCCTGGTCATCGCCAACGACGACCACCGCCTGATCCGGCCGCCCGCCCGACATGACGCCGGGGCGCGACCGCAGCAGGCGGCTGGCGCCGAGATACAAGTTCATGATCAAGGTTTCTCAAGGACCGCTGGCCGAAGTGAAATGGGGGCCGGCGGAGGCCCGCCATTGGCAGCCGGCCATTCCCAGTGAAATGCCTGCAAACCTTGGAAAAACCGCCTTTTGCGCCTATATCTAGTCGATATCAGAGGCGCGATTCGGCGCGGATTTTTCGCGCTGTGCAGGCGGCATCCAGACAACAGGTTTTCATGAGCGATCAGATCGACAACAACAACGGCGCTGAAGCCGAATACGGCGCCGATTCCATCAAGGTTTTGAAGGGGTTGGACGCTGTCCGCAAACGCCCCGGAATGTATATCGGTGATACAGACGACGGCTCGGGCCTGCATCACATGGTCTATGAAGTGGTCGACAACGCCATCGACGAGGCGCTGGCCGGTCACGCCGACCTCGTCACCGTGACGCTCAACCCCGATGGTTCGGTCACTGTGATCGACAATGGCCGCGGAATTCCGACCGATATCCACACCGGAGAAGGCATTTCGGCGGCCGAAGTGATCATGACGCAGCTGCATGCCGGCGGCAAGTTCGACCAGAATTCCTACAAGGTCTCGGGCGGCCTGCATGGCGTCGGCGTCTCGGTGGTCAACGCGCTGTCGGCGTGGCTAAAGCTGAAGATCCGCCGCAACGGCCAGATCTTCGAGATGAGTTTCACGCATGGCAATGCCGACGCACCTCTGAAGGCGACCGGCACCTATGAGCAGGACAAGCAGCCGGGCACCTATGAGGGCCGCAGCGGCAGCCAGATCACCTTCTTCCCGTCGGCCGAGACCTTCACCATGGTCGAGTTCGACTTCGGCACGCTGGAACACCGGCTGCGCGAGCTTGCCTTCCTCAATTCCGGCGTGCGCATCATTTTGACCGATGCCCGTCACGCCGATGTCGTGCGCCATGAACTGCACTACGATGGAGGCCTCGAAGAATTCGTCAAATATCTCGATCGCGTCAAGAAACCGCTGATCGACAAGCCGATCGCCATCCGGGCGGAGCGCGACGGGATCACCGTCGAAGTGGCGATGTGGTGGAACGACAGCTACCACGAGAACGTGCTGGCCTTCACCAACAACATCCCGCAGCGCGATGGCGGCACGCATCTGGCCGGCTTCCGCGGCGCGCTGACGCGTCAGATCACCGGCTATGGCGAATCCTCTGGGCTGACCAAGAAGGAAAAGGTCTCGCTGATCGGCGACGATTGCCGCGAAGGTCTGACGGCGGTGCTGTCGGTCAAGGTTCCCGACCCGAAATTCTCCTCGCAGACCAAGGACAAGCTGGTCTCGTCGGAAGTCCGTCCTGTCGTCGAAGGCCTGGTCAACGAAGCGCTCGGCACCTGGCTGGAAGAACACCCGAGCGAAGGCAAGGTGGTCGTCGACAAGGTGATCCAGGCGGCGGCGGCGCGCGAAGCGGCGCGCAAGGCGCGCGATATCACCCGCAAGAGTTCGCTCGGCGTCACCTCCCTGCCCGGCAAACTGGCCGACTGCCAGGAACGCGACCCGGCGAAATCCGAAATCTTCATCGTCGAGGGTGATTCCGCCGGCGGCTCCGCCAAGGGTGGGCGTTCGCGCCAGAACCAGGCGATCCTGCCGTTGCGCGGCAAGATCCTCAATGTCGAGCGGGCGCGCTTCGACCGCATGCTCGGCTCCGACATGATCGGCACGTTGATCACGGCGCTCGGCACCTCGATCGGCAAGGACGAGTTCAACGCCGACAAGCTGCGCTACCACAAGATCATCCTGATGACCGACGCCGACGTCGACGGCGCCCATATCAGAACCTTGCTTCTCACCTTCTTCTTCCGGCAGATGCCTGAGCTGATCGAGCGCGGCCATCTCTACATCGCCCAGCCGCCGCTCTATAAGGTGACGCGCGGCAAGAGCTCGCAATACATCAAGGACGAGAGCGCGTTCGAGGAGTTCCTGATCGGCTCGGGACTGGAGGAAGCATCGCTTACGCTCGGCTCGGGCGAGGTTCGCATCGGGCAGGACCTGCGTGGCGCCATCGATGACGCGCTGGCGGTGCGCCAGCTGATCAACGGCCTGCACACGCGCTACAACAGAGGCGTCGTCGAGCAGGCGGCGATCGCCGGTGGGCTCAACCCGGACGTGTTCGCCGATCTCGGCCGCGCCAACGACATGGCGGAGCGGATTGCAAAACGCCTCGACATCATCGCCGAGGACACCGAGCGCGGCTGGACCGGCCGCATGTCGACCTCGAATGAAGGCGTTGGCGGCTATGTGTTCGAGCGCACGGTGCGCAGCGTCAAGGAATATGCGCATCTCGACCTGGCGCTGATCAATTCGGCCGACGCACGCCAGCTCGACCGTTACGCACAGCGCCTCAGCGAGGTCTACGGGTCGCCGCCGGTGCTGCGCCGCAAGGATGTCTCCGAAACCATCTCGGGGCCGCTGGCGATGCTCAATGCGGTCTTTGCGACAGGCCGCAAGGGCCTGACGATGCAGCGCTACAAGGGTCTCGGCGAGATGAACGCCGAACAGCTGTGGGAAACCACGCTCGATCCGAACGTGCGCTCGCTGCTGCAGGTCAAGGTCAATGACGCGACCGATGCGGATTCGCTGTTTTCGCGGCTGATGGGCGACGAGGTCGAGCCCAGGCGCGAGTTCATCCAGGACAACGCGCTGTCGGTCGCCAATCTGGATATCTGATCTGGACGTTAAATCTGAATTGGCGCGCTGCGGCGCGCCAATTGTTCCACCGGCGGCAACAAAATCAATTTGCAACGCGCCGGAACGGAAGTCCCTGCGAGACATTGTGACAATATCGATCACAATTTCTAACAGGAGGCTTCCATGGGACGCGGCATTTTGCTCTGGTTGCTCGGCATACCGATCCCGATCATCATTCTGATCATGCTGTTCGTACGATAGGGGGCACTTATGCAGTCCACCCTATCGGCTGTCGACGTTTCCACTTCAACAGAATCCTCCTCCACCGCCGTCAGTTGGGGACCGATCATCGCCGGTGCCTTCGCGGCCTCGACGCTGACCTTCATCCTCATGCTGCTGGGCTCCGGGCTTGGATTGAGCATGGTGTCGCCCTGGTCGGGATCCGGCGCATCTGTCACCACTTTCGCGGCATCCACCGCCGTCTGGCTGATCATCGTGCAATGGCTGTCCTCGGGTGTCGGCGGCTACCTTGCCGGACGCCTGCGCACCAAATGGGTCGGCATCCACACGGACGAGGTGTATTTCCGTGATACCGCCCATGGCTTTCTTGCCTGGGCGTTGGCCACACTGCTCGTCGTCGGCGTGCTTGGCTCCGCGCTTTCCGCTGCCATAGGCTCGGGCGTGCAGGCGGTGTCCACCATCGCGTCTGGTGCGGCCATGGGCGCATCGGCGGGGGCTTCGGCCAATGCCGGCAGCGCGTCGGCCGACAATGCGACATCCTACCTGGTGGATTCACTGTTCCGTCCGGCCGATCCGGGCAAGCTCGCGGCCGCCAACCCGGACAGCGATGCGGCCGCGGTTGGGCAGGCTTCGCGCATCCTGATCGCCGGCGCCGCGGCAGGCGAGGTTTCCGCAGACGACAAAACCTATCTGTCGCAGTTGGTCGCCGTTCGCACGGGGCTTTCGGAAGCAGACGCCAGGACCCGGGTGGATGCCGTCCTCGCCAAGGCCCAGGACGCCAAGGTCAAGGCGCAGCAGGCCGCCGACACAGCCAGGAAGGCCAGCGCGACGTTTGCCTTGCTTGGTGCGCTCTCGCTGGCCATCGGCGCCTTTATCGCCAGTGCTGCCGCGGCCCTTGGCGGCAGGCAGCGCGACGATGAGGAAGCGGTTTTTATCACCAACCGTTGAACTGCACTTGCAACAAAGCCACTCCGGGCCGCCCGGAGCGGCTTTGCTTTGAAGTTGTCGAGCGGCGCTGCCACGACCCCGTTCGCTGAAATCCGTTCTTATTTTCGGGGAGGAATCGCCGGCACTTCGGCTTGGCTCGGCTCCAGTTTGCGACCGAGGTCGACAGCGTCGCGCAGCACGGCGAGATGCGAGCGCGGCTGATCGCCGGCGGCAACCTCGCTACCGGTCGCCGCCAACGACCAGTACAGCGTGTGGGTGAAGACACGGCCGAGGGAACCGCGCAGCTCGACCTGGATGTTTTCTATGCCCGGGCCGAAATTCTCCGCCATCGGCCCTGAGATCGGATCGCCCGTCAGCCAACCATTGCCGCGGTCGAAGATATTGGTCCAGCGCGTCGCAGCAAACACCGCGCCATGATGCACCGCCCGCTGCGGCTTGCCGGAAGAACGGTTGCGCCCTTCCTGATAAAGCACGGTGCCACCGGCCGCCGCTCCCTCGGCAATCGGCGGACATGCCGAGAACAGGCGCTCGGCGATGCCGCGCCTGAATTCGGCGAGATTGTGCGTCACCAGAAATTCGCTGTGGGTCAGCGGGCTACCAAGCGTGACGAAATCGCTGATCTTCCAAGGCCGATGGCTGTCGTCCCTGGTGCGCAGTTGGCGATAGAGCTCCCACTGATCGCGCCGGAACCCGGCAAGATCGTCAAGGCTGCCGGGCCATGCCGAGCCGTCGGCAACAAGCGTCGCCTTGTCGATGGCGTGGATAGCTTTCAGTTTCGCCTTGTCGCGGATGGCCTCCAGTTTTCGGGGCCTGAAATCGGACCATAAGATCTGCAACAGGTCATAGGCGATCATCGAGCCGAGGCTGTGCGAGACCAGCACGATGCGATCGTAGGTATCGTCCATCATCAGACGCTTCAGCAGCTTCAGGCCGCGGTCGCGGATCAGCGCCCGCTTCTCTACCGTGGCCGCTTCAGCGCGCACATAGGCCGCGACATCGCCGAAATAGGGAAGGCCAAAACGGTCCACCGACCAGATGACGAACGAGGCCAGGATGGTGACGAGGACGCCGACGGTCCACGAAATCTGCTGCTGCCAAACCGACGTCGCAAGCGCGAGCGTCGCGACCAGGGCGATGATGACGGCAACCAGGGTGACCAGATAGAGCTTTCGGGCGTCCGGCGGTATGTCGGCGGGCTTGCGCCACAGCAGATTTGTCACCCAGGCGGCAAGCCGGCCTCGCGTCGTGCCCTGCGTGATGTCGGCCCAGTAAAGCTCGTAGAAGTCGGTGCGGCGGCCATCGACATCGTAGGGCGTGGTGATGCGGCGAAGTTCGTACGAATTGGTCCGGCTGTCGGGAGTGATCCAGCTCTGGTTGATCTTCGCGCCGGCGGGGTCGGCCGGATCGGCGACATGGGCATAAAACGGCGCGCGGTTGGGGTCATGGCTCCAGACAGCCTGGACAAAGCCTCGCAGCGTATCCATCGGCCGCTGTTCACCCATGCCATGCACGATCACCACCGCCTGGCCAGGCTTGCGCGGCGCTTTCCCGGCGGGCGGCGATGCGATCGGGTCAGGCACCAACGTCTCCGTCGACGACAATCCCGCCGTCGAGGCGGGAATTCGTCATCGTAGCGCCGAAATCGCCGTCGAGCCAAGAAAAAGCCCGGCGCGAAGCCGGGCGATTCTTGGCGTGTCCCGGCGCTTATCCCGGATCAGTGATCCATGGCTTTGACGATCTCTTCGGTCATCTTCTTGGCGTCGCCGAGCAGCATCATGGTGCCGTCCTTGTAGAACAGCGTGTTGTCGATACCGGCATAGCCGGAACCGAGCGAGCGCTTGACGAACAGGCAGGTGCGCGCCTTGTCGACATCGAGGATCGGCATGCCGTAGATAGGTGAGGACTTGTCGTCGCGCGCGGACGGGTTGGTGACGTCGTTGGCGCCGATGACATAGGCAACGTCGGCTTGCGCGAACTCCGAGTTGATGTCCTCAAGCTCGAACACCTCGTCGTAGGGCACATTGGCTTCGGCGAGCAGCACGTTCATGTGGCCGGGCATGCGGCCGGCGACCGGGTGGATGGCGTACTTCACGTCGACGCCATTGGCCTTGAGCTTGTCGGCCATTTCGCGCAGTGCATGCTGCGCCTGGGCAACCGCCATGCCATAGCCCGGCACGATGATGACTTTCTGGGCGTTCATCATGAGGTAGGCGGCATCGTCGGCAGAACCCTGCTTGACCGTGCGTTCGATGCCGTCATCGGCGGCCGCTGCCGTCTCCCCACCGAAGCCGCCGAGAATGACCGAGATGAAGCTTCGGTTCATGCCCTTGCACATGATGTAGGACAGGATCGCGCCGGATGAGCCGACCAGCGCGCCGGTGATGATCAGCGCCAGATTGCCGAGCGTGAAGCCCAGCGCCGCCGCCGCCCAGCCGGAATAGGAATTCAGCATCGAGACGACGACCGGCATGTCGGCGCCGCCGATCGGGATGATCAGCAGGATACCGAGCACCAGCGAGGCGGCAACGATCAGCCAGAAGACCAGCTTGGACTCGGTGGTGACCAGCAACACGATCAGCACGACGAGCGCGATAGCAAGTGCGGCGTTGATGAAGTGGCGTGCGCCGATCATGATCGGCTTGCCGGACATGCGGCCATCGAGCTTGAGGAAAGCGATGACCGAGCCGGTGAAGGTGATGGCGCCGATGGCGACGCCAAGGCTCATCTCGATCAGGGCCTGGGCATGAATGTCGCCATCCGTGCCGATGCCGAAGCTTTCCGGGGCATAGATCGCGGCAGCCGCCACCATGACGGCGGCGAGGCCGACCAGCGAGTGGAAGGCAGCGACCAGCTGCGGCATCGAGGTCATGGCGATGCGGCGCGCGGTAACGGCGCCGACGCCGCCGCCAATGGCAAGGCCGAGCACGATCAGGCCGAAGCGGCCGGCGGACGGGGTCGCCAGAGCCAGTGTGGTGGCGATGGCAATACCCATGCCGATCATGCCGTAGAGATTGCCCTGGCGGCTGGTGGTCGGATGCGACAGGCCGCGCAGCGCCATGATGAACAGGACACCGGAGACGAGGTAGAGGAAGGACGCGAAGTTGGCGTTCATGGCGCTCTACTTGTCCTTCTTCTTGTACATGGCCAGCATGCGCTGGGTGACGAGGAAGCCGCCGAAGATGTTGACCGAAACCAGCATCAGCGCGACGAAGCCGAAGCCCGCGGCAATGCCGGAGGCGGCGATGCCGACGGCAAGCAGCGCGCCGACGACGATGACCGAGGAGATGGCATTGGTGACGGCCATCAGCGGCGTATGCAGTGCGGGGGTCACCGACCAGACGACGTAGTAGCCGACGAAGATCGCCAGGACGAAGATGGCGAAGCGGAAGACGAAGGGATCGATGGCGCCGCCGGAGAGCGCATGCGCGGCATCACCGGCTGCGTCAGTGCCGCCGGGCGCGGTCGCCAGATTGTGCACCGCCAGCCGGACGGCGGCGGAGGCCTGGTCGAGCTGGTCGAGGGCTTTCTGCAGGGTCTGGTCCATCACGCGATCCCTTTCGGCTTCGACGAGGGCGACTTG
Source organism: Mesorhizobium sp. M7A.F.Ca.US.005.03.2.1 (assembly GCF_003997795.1). Lineage (NCBI taxonomy): Bacteria > Pseudomonadati > Pseudomonadota > Alphaproteobacteria > Hyphomicrobiales > Phyllobacteriaceae > Mesorhizobium > Mesorhizobium sp. M7A.F.Ca.US.005.03.2.1. The sequence continues at coordinate 13,139 of NZ_RZRP01000016.1, forward strand.
GGTGCGGCCGCCTTCTTGGACGCGGCTTTCTTGGGCGAAGCATCGGCGACCATGGTCTTGGCCGGGATCGCGGCCGGCTCGACATATTGGCCCTTTGCCGGCTGCTGGTCGGCTTTCACGAAAGCCGGATGAACCACCTTGCCGCCATCGGTCAGCATCGTTGCCTTGACCAGATCGTCGTCGCGATTGATGGCAAGCGTCTTGGTCGTCTTGTCGACCAGCGTCTCGAGAAAGGCGAACAGGTTCCTGGCATAAAGCAGCGAGGCCGACGCCGCGATGCGGCCAGGCACATTGAGATGGCCGACAATCTTGACGTTGTTGGCGGTGGTGACCACCTTGCCGGCTTCGGCGCCCTCGACATTGCCGCCGCGCTCGACCGCGAGGTCGACGATCACCGAGCCCGGCTTCATCGAAGCGACCATCGCCGACGAGACCAGCTTGGGCGCCGGCCGGCCGGGAATGAGCGCCGTGGTGATGACGATATCCTGCTTGGCGATGTGCTCTGATGTGAGTGCCGCCTGCTTGGCCTGATATTCCTTCGACATTTCCTTGGCGTAGCCGCCGGCCGTTTCGGCCGCCTTGAATTCCTCGTCCTCGACCGCGAGGAACTTGGCGCCGAGCGAGGCGACCTGTTCCTTGGCGGCGGGGCGAACGTCGGTGGCGGTGACAACCGCACCAAGCCGGCGCGCGGTGGCGATCGCCTGCAGGCCGGCGACGCCAACGCCCATGATGAAGACCTTCGCCGCCGGCACCGTGCCGGCCGCCGTCATCATCATCGGCAAGGCGCGGTCATATTCCGAAGCCCCGTCGATCACCGCCTGATAGCCGGCCAAATTGGCCTGCGAGGACAAGACGTCCATCGACTGCGCGCGGGTGATCCGGGGCATGAATTCCATCGAGAAAGCGGTGACGCCGGCCTTGGCAAGAGCTGCCACGGCGGCATCGTTGCCGTAGGGGTCCATGATGGCGATCACAGCCGCGCCGGGCTTGTAGCTCTTCAGCTCGGCATCACCAGGCCGGCGCACCTTCAGCACCACATCGGCCTTGGCGACATCGGAAGCCTTGCCGATAGCAGCGCCGGCGCTCGCATAGTCGGCATCGATGATGCGCGATTTCAGACCGGCACCGGCCTCGACGACGACGTCGAAGCCCAACGCCGCCAGCCGTTTCACCGTATCGGGCGAAGCCGCGACGCGCGGCTCGTTGGCATCGAGCTCACGAGGGATGAAAACCGTCTGTCCCACCGCATGATCCTTTCGGCCGGAAGCTATTTCCCGCAAGACGCCGGCCGGCCTCGCGGCGGCGCCGTGGACAAGATGTCGGAAAAATCTATCGGAGGATAAAGGCGCCGACAGCCAGAATCAGCACGAACAGAATGGTCGCCGAGAAGAAGCCGCCCGCGAAGAAGCCGAAGGCCATCGCCAGGAGCAGGGCGCCACAAAACAGCGAGCCGTACTTGGCCAGCGCGAGGAAGCCCGCATAGGTGCGGTCATGCTCGGCATAGTCCATCTTCGCGCCCAGTTCGACAGGACCAGTCGGCGAGTGATCAGCCATAGGAATACCCCTTCGAAGACATCTTTCAGGCACATAGCGAAAAGCCGCGCCGAGAGCAATGGCGCTATTGCCGCACAACAACCGACAACTGCCTCAAAGAAAGATTGAAGCCAGCAGTCGACGCCGCGACGGAGTCCGATCGCTGGATTCTGATGCTTGATGCGGAACTCCGAAGGGCGGACGCTTGCGTGGCCTAAGCCGGCGCCTCAGCCTGCTAGATGCGGAAATAGCCCGAGCAACCCGACGACGATCAGATAGAGCGCGACGATGTAGTTCAACAGCCTTGGCATGACCAGGATCAGCACGCCGGCGATCAGCGAGATGAGCGGGGTTAGCGCAAGTGTGGAAATGGTCATGGCGGGTTCCCTCAAAAACCTCAGATCGACCCGGAGCGCTGCTCGTGGCCTCACCCAGAACGCCGAAGTCGCCAAAAGGCTCCTGTCGGCCCTGCAAAATCGTGTGGATCCCTGCCGTATCAGGCGGCTTCGTGATAGTATTTTGCCGTCGGCAGGATGGTCAGCGGCGCGAGTTCCCCGACATGCGGCGTATCGAACAGCATGCGCTGCTCCATTGGCGTCGAGCGGAAGAACGGGAACCGTGAGAAGGACCGCTCGCGGATTGCGTTGACGTCGGCGCGGTAGAGCACGACCTTGTTGAAAACGCCCGGATAGGCGCGCGACTCGCTGATCTTCTCCGAGTAGTAGATACGCTTGTAGAAGCCGGCGTGATCCTCGCGAATGGTCGACAGGCAGTAGGGCGCGTTGAAATGGAAGCACGCCATGCCGGCCAGCCGCAGCGTCAGGTAGGGAATCTGCGGGTAGACGCGCGACCATTCGGGATCGGACGCAAACCGGCTGGGACAGATGAAGCTCAGCCCGTCACGAAGCATCGGCATGACGATGTCGCCAAAGGCCTTGGTGGAAGGCGACATCGGCGTGGCCAAGGTGACGTGATGGATACGCAGCGTGCTGACGAGTTCCTGGTCGATATAGACCCCGAAGCGGTACACATTCGGTGCCTCGTCGAGCTCATCGTGAATGGTATGGTTTTCGTTGTCGGGCACCATATCGTTCGAGCGATATGACTTGTAGCGCAGGCGGTAGATGTCCTCGAGATCTTCGCCCTTGTCGCAGCGGCGGTACTCTGTCCGCTCAAGCATCGCCGAAACGTTGCGGGCGAAGCTGGACATGGTGTCGGCGGCGTCCTTCCCGTCCTCGCCCGTCACCGGACGAAGCGAACTCAACTGCACAATCATCAACTCAATCCCCGTACATTGCCGCCGCGATCCGACACTACGACAGGGTCTTGGGATGTAAAAGATGAAAACAGGAAGCAGCCCGTTTACCAGTCGTTAAGGTTAACGATTGCTAAAATAAAACTAAAATTGGTGGTTTTCTTCGTTTTCTGCGTCGCGACGGGGAAAGAGCGTGTCTCGAACATGACGGGAAGCGGCTGAAATTCTGGCATGGCCCGCGATGTGCAAAGAAACCTCGAATGCAGTGAATGCCTAAAGCCTGGGCGCCTGTTCAATCCTGATGGAAACAGGGATGGGCTCTCAGTGCCCGGGCACCATGCGCCAGGCGCCGCAAATCAGCGGCGTACCGCCTTTTTGGCGGTCCTGATATCCTTGGCGAAGGGCCATACCGTGTTCGACATCGTCTCGATGCCGGAAGCGCTGAGCGCCGAACCGAACAGGAACCCCTGGACAAGATCAGGCTTGACCTGCAGCGCCAGGATCTTGAGCTGCTCGAAGGTCTCGACCCCTTCGACGGTCACCGAAAGCCCCAGCGGCCGCGACAGGTTGACGATACCCTTGAGCAGCTCGAGCGAACGGGGATTCTGGGTGACGTCCATCAGGAAAGAGCGGTCGATCTTGATCTTGTCGAGCGGCAGCTTGTGCAGGTAGCTCAGGCTCGAATAGCCGGTGCCGAAATCGTCGAGCGCGATGCGCACGCCAAGCTGCTTCAGCTCCTCAATATACTGGCGCGTCAGCGACTTGTCATCGAGCAGCGCCGTTTCGGTGACCTCGATCTCGAGCCTACTGGCGGCGAGGCCGGAGCCGGCCAACGCATCGCGAACCTTCTGGATGACATCGCGGCTGCGGAAATCCTTGGCCGAGAGATTGACCGAGACGCTGGTCTGGTCGGGCCATTTGGCGCATTCGGCGCAGGCTGCCTGCAGCACGAAGGTGCTGATCTCGGAAATGATGCCCATTTCCTCGGCCAGCGGAATGAAGATGCTGGGCGAGATTGGCCCGAGATCTGGATGATCCCACCGGCACAGCGCCTCGCAACTGGCGATACGCATTGTGCTCATCGCCACGATCGGCTGATAGACCACCCGCAGGCTCTTGCCCTCTACCGCGGTGCGCAGATCCGCCTTCATCAGCTGACGGTTGCGGAAGGCGGCATCCATCGAAGCTTCGAACAATCGCCAGCTGTTCTTGCCGAGTTCCTTGGCCTTGTAGAGCGCCAGGTCCGCCTTCACGATCATGGCGTCGACATCGGTATCCTTGACCCGTGACAGCACCGCGCCGCCGCTGGCCTGAATGCGCAGCCCGTGACCGGCGACGTCGACTTCCCCTTGCAGGCCGGCGAAAATCTCGTCGAGCTGGCTGGTCAGATGGCTCTCATCCTCGACGCGGTCGAAGAAGATCATGAACTCGTCGCCACCGAAACGGCTGACCGTGATATCTTGCTTGGCAATGGCGCCAAGCCGCTCGGCAACGGCATAGATCAAGCCGTCGCCGATCGGATGGCCAAGCGTGTCGTTGACGCTCTTGAAATCGTCGAGATCGAGCACCGCAAGGCCGCAGAGACGGTCGCGATCGCCGGACGCCATGGCCTCGCCCACCAATTCATGGAAATAGGCCCGGTTGGGCAGGCCGGTGAGATTGTCGTAGCGTGCCATGAAGCGGATCTTGTCTTCCGCCTCGACACGGGCGGTGACGTCCTCGAAGGTGATGACGCCCAGTTCCTGGCTGCCTTCGCGAGCCGAGAACTCGTAATGCTGGCCGTTGGCGAGGGAAACCAGCACCTTGCGGTCGCGACCCTCACGCAGCGCACGCGTCAGCTGCGCCTCGATGTAGCGGCAATCCTTGGGCGCCAGCATGCCGCCGGCGACACCGCGCATCAACAGACCGTGGATCGACCGTCCGAGCAGCGCGTCGGGCGACTTGAGCGACATCAGATGCGCGGCCTCGGCATTGGCCACCGCGACGCGGCCGTCCGGACCGAGCATGACAAGGCCGTGCGACATGGTGTTGAGCGCCCGGTTGAAGCGCTGGGCAATGCGGTTGGCCTTCTTCTCTTCCGAGACGGCCGCAAAAAGCACATCGCGTACGGTGTTGGCGAATTTCCGGATGGCGAACAGGAACGGCGCCGACAGGAGCCCGAGGAGGACATGGTAGATGTCGCCGCGCAGCAGGAAGCCAAGCGAGATCGGCCAGGTCAAGGCAATGGTCAGGATGGTGACCATGCGCGGCGAGCCGTAGTTGCGGCCGGCGATGGAGGTCGCCGTCGCGAGCGTCAGGCAAACGGAGGCGATTTCGGCGAAACCATCGCGCGCGAAATAGATGCCGAGCAGGCAGAAAGCGCCAAGCGTCAAGCCATGCAGGGAGCCATAGAGAATGTAGTCATTCTCACGCTTGTGCGCCTCTTCCCAGGTCGTCGGCGACGGCATGCTGTTGTATTTTCGAAAGTTTCTCATGCGGAACACACCGACGAGAACCATCGAGATCGCGACCAGCAAATACCGCGGATCGCCGCTCTTCCACCAGACCAGGCCGATCAGGAAAGTCTGCGCGAGAATGCCGATCGAAAGTGTCAGCCCGTCGCGAAACAGGGTTTCCACGAACGGAATATAGACGTCGACCGGGATCTCGTTCTTTTTTCGCAGATTCAACGCCTGAATCCCAACCCTGGGGAGCCAAGCAGTGCCACATCCGCCTTAAGAAAGATTTAGAGAGACCCTCGCGCTCCTGCCGTCAAGCCGGGTGACGCAGCGGAAAGCAAGGAAACTGTCGTTCAGGTAAACAAGGCGTATCGATCATTCGGCGGCCTGAAGTTCGGGCCGCGCCGGCGTACTCGACAGGCGTTCGAGCAGCCTTTGGCGCTCGCCGGCGGCCTTTTGCGCGCTGGCTTGACGGACGTGGCCATAGCCGCGGATGAGGGCAGGCACCGAGGCCAGCGCAACCGCCGCATCGACCCTGGCTGGGGCCAACGATCCGGCGATGAGCTCCAGATCCGCCTCGTACCGCGCCAGCAGCTGCCGCTCCATGCGCCGTTCGGCGGTGTAGCCGAACAGGTCGAAGGCAGTGCCGCGCAGGCCCTTCATCGCCGCCAGCACGCGAAAACCCTTCATCATCCACGGGCCGAAGCTCGATTTCCGCGGGCTTCCGTCATTGCCGCGACGGCCCATGATCGGCGGAGCGAGGTGGAATTCGAGCCTTTCGTAGCTCTGGAACTGCTTGCCCAGTTCGGCGGCGAAAGAGCCGTCCGTGTAAAGACGCGCCACCTCGTATTCGTCCTTGATCGCCATCAGCTTGAACAGGTTCCTGGCGGCAGCCTGCGACACCGCGGTCGAACCAGGTACGGCCTTCGCTTCGGCGGCGCGCAACGCGGCCAGTTTTCCGGCATAACGCCTGCCATAGGCGGCGTTCTGATAGGCGGTCAGGAAGGCGACGCGGCGGGCAATGATGTCGTCCAGCGTCTCGGCGGTGTCCGTGGCCTGGCCTGCCTTTCCAGCCGCGGTCGGACCCGGCTGGGCAACCAGCCCGCGCACGAAATCCGGCTGATGGGCAGCGCGACGGCCCCAGCGGAAGGCGGCGATGTTCATCGCCACGGCTTCGCCATTGAGCTCGATCGCCTTCTCGACCGCCTCGGCGGACAGCGGCAGGCCGCTGTGCTGGAAGGCAAAGCCAAGCATGAACATGTTGGCGCCGAGCGAATTGCCGAAAAGTGCCGTGGCAGTGCGGGTGGCATCGAAGAAATGTGCCTTGTCGTCGCCCGCAGCCGCGCGGATCGCCTTTTTCAGCCGCTCTATCGGCAACGAAAAATCGGCCGAGCGGGCGAATTCGCCGGGCATGATCTCGGCGGTGTTGGCGACGAAGATGGTGTGGCCCTCGCGCACCGCGGTCAGCACCTTCTTGGCGCCCGACACGACGAGATCGCAGCCAAGCACGAGATCGGCCTTCCCCGCCGAAACGCGGATTGCATGGATGTCGTCCGGGGTACGAGCGATGCGGACATGGGTGAACACCGAGCCACCCTTCTGGGCGAGGCCGGCCATGTCGATCATGCCGCAGCCCTTGCCCTCAAGATGCGCCGCCATGCCTAGCACCGCACCGACGGTGACGACGCCGGTGCCGCCGACGCCGTCGATGATCGCCGCCCAGCCCTGCTCGCCAAGCGGGAATTGCGCCGGAACGGGCACGCCTTCCAGCGGATCGGCCTTGCCGGCCAGGCCCTCGGCCTTGCGGATCTTGGCGCCGTGCACAGTGACGAAGGACGGGCAGAAGCCGTTGACGCAGGAGAAATCCTTGTTGCAGCTCGACTGGTCGATCTTGCGCTTGCGGCCGAATTCGGTCTCGACCGGCTGGATCGAGACGCAGTTCGACTGTACGCCGCAATCGCCGCAGCCTTCGCAGACCAGTTCGTTGATGAAGACGCGCTTGTCGGGATCGGGGAATGTGCCGCGCTTGCGGCGGCGGCGTTTTTCGGCGGCGCAGGTCTGGTCGTAGAGCAAGACCGAAACGCCCTTGACGTCGCGCAGCTCGCGCTGGACGAGATCGAGGTCGTCGCGGTGATGGATAGTGGCGCCGGCCGGGAATTCGGCTTTGCCAGCATATTTGTCCGGCTCATCCGTGACGATGGCAATGCGGTCGACACCCTCGGCCCGCACCTGCCTGGCAATCATATCGACGGTCAGGCCGCCTTCGTGCGGCTGGCCGCCGGTCATGGCGACCGCGTCGTTGTAGAGGATCTTGTAGGTGATGTTGGCATCGCTCGACAGCGCGAAGCGGATCGCCAGCGTACCGGAATGGTTGTAGGTGCCGTCGCCAAGATTCTGGAAGATGTGCTCGCGCTTGGAGAACGGCGCCTGGCCTACCCATTGCGCGCCCTCGCCGCCCATGGCCGTGAAGCCGACTGTGTTGCGGTCCATCCACAGCGCCATGAAGTGGCAGCCGATGCCGGCCGCGGCGATCGAGCCGTCCGGCACCTTGGTGGACGAATTGTGCGGGCAACCGGAACAGAAGAACGGCGTGCGCGAGCCGATGTCGGTGGCCTCGGTGAGCATTGCCTGGAACTGGCGCAGTTTTGCCACCCGCGCCGAAATCTCTTCGGACGGGCCGATGGTCCTGACGATCCTCTCGCCAAGCGCGATGGCGATCTCGTTGGGATCGAGCGCGCCTTTGGCCGGAAACAGCCAGTCGCCGCGCTCGTCCTTCTTGCCGATAATGACCGGTTGGGTGGCAGTGCCATAAAGGCTTTCGCGCAACTGTACCTCAATCAGCGAGCGCTTCTCCTCGACGACGACGATGGTGTCGAGGCCGCTGGCGAAACCGGCGATGTGATGCAGGTCGAGCGGCCAGGGGCAGCCGACCTTGAACAGCCGCACCCCGATGCGGTTGGCGGCCGCTTCGTCGATGCCGATATCCTCCAGCGCCTGGCGAACGTCGAGATAGCTCTTGCCGAGCGTGATGATGCCGATCTTCGGGTTGCGGCCCCCCGAATAGACGATGCGGTTCAGCCCATTGGCAAGGATGAAGGCGGAGGCCGCGGCGCGCTTGTGTTCATGCAGCCGCTCTTCTTGGCCGAGCATGTCGATCTCGTGGCGGATGTTGAGACCGCCAGGCGGCATGTCGAACTCCGGCACGACGATGTTCAGCCGCTCGAGCGCGGCATCGACCGAGGCGGTCGATTCGATGTTGTCCTTGACGCATTTGATCGCCGCCCACGTGCCGGCAAAGCGCGACATGGCGAAACCGTAGAGCCCGTAGTCGATGATCTCCTGGACACCGGCCGGGTTGAGGATCGGCACCATCGTGTCGACGAACAGGAATTCGGTGGCGTGCGCGTTGGTCGAGGATTCGGCCATATGGTCGTCGCCCATCAGCGCAAGCACGCCGCCATGCTTCGACGATCCGGCGAGGTTGGCGTGGCGGAACACATCGCCTGAGCGGTCGACGCCCGGTCCCTTGCCGTACCAGACCGAAAAGACGCCGTCATGAGTGCCCTCGCCCAGCAGCTCCGTCTGCTGCGC
>NZ_RZRP01000170.1:0-9158 GCF_003997795.1 Mesorhizobium sp. M7A.F.Ca.US.005.03.2.1
ATGTGCGGCTCGGCATCATCGACACCCATTTCGGGCTGATCCTCGCCTATGTCGCGCTCAACGTGCCGTTCACCATCTGGCTGATCGACGGCTTCTTCCGCCAGGTGCCCAAGGACCTCGCGGAAGCAGCGCAGATCGATGGCTGCACCCGCTGGCAGGCGTTCTGGCAGGTCGAGTTTCCGCTCGCCGGACCGGGCATTGCGTCGGCCGCGATCTTCGCCTTCCTGACCTGCTGGAACGAGTTCGCGCTGGCCTCGCAGCTGACCCGCTCGGTGAGCGCCAAGACGCTGCCGGTCGGCCTGCTCGACTACACGGCCGAGTTCACCATCGATTGGCGCGGCATGTGCGCGCTGGCCGTGGTGATGATCATCCCGGCGCTCACCCTCACCTACATAGTCCAGAAACACCTTGTCGGCGGCCTGACCTCCGGCGCGGTGAAAGGCTGATCCCATGGCAACCGTTACCCTCACCAAGCTGACCAAGCGCTACGGCACTGTTGGGATCGTGCACGGCATCGATCTCGACATTGCCGACCGCGAGTTCATTGCGCTGGTCGGCCCGTCCGGCTGCGGCAAGTCGACGACGCTGCGCATGATCGCCGGGCTGGAGGAAATCAGCGCCGGCTCGATCGAGATCGGCGGACGCATCGTCAACGATTTGCCGCCACGCTCGCGCAACATCTCGATGGTGTTCCAATCCTACGCGCTCTATCCGCACATGACGGTGCGCGAGAATCTCGGCTTCTCCCTGAAGATCGCCGGCGCCGCCAAAGAAGACATGGACCGCCGCGTCGCCGAGGCCTCGGCCATCCTCGGCCTCGACACGTTGCTCGACCGCCGCCCGTCGCAACTGTCCGGCGGTCAGCGCCAGCGCGTCGCGATGGGCCGCGCCATCGTGCGCGACCCCGATGTGTTTCTGTTCGACGAACCGCTTTCCAATCTCGACGCCAAATTGCGCACGCAGATGCGCACCGAGATCAAGAAGCTGCATGCCAAGGTGCAGTCGACAGTGATCTACGTCACCCACGACCAGGTCGAGGCGATGACGCTTGCCGACCGCATCGTCATCATGCGCGACGGCCATATCGAACAGGTCGGCACGCCCGACGAGGTGTTCCGGCGGCCGGCGACGCGCTTCGTCGCCGGCTTCATCGGCTCGCCGCCCATGAACCTGCACGAGGCGACGGTCGACGGTGGCCAGATGGTTTTCGCCAGCGGCGAGAAGCTGCCGCTGCCCGGCCAGTTCAAGGCCAATGTCGCGACCGGCGACAAGGTCGTGTTCGGGCTGCGGCCGGACGACATCTACCCGACCGGCCATGGCATCAGTTCCGGTGGCGCGGCCGATGTCCACCAGGTCGAGCTGCCGATCACGGTCACCGAACCGCTCGGCAACGAGACGCTGGTGTTCGTTGAATTCAACGGCACGGACTGGGTGTCGCGCATGCTGAACCCGAGGCCACTGCGGCCGGGCGAGCGGGTCGCCATGAGCCTCGACATGTCGCAGGCGCATCTGTTTGCCACTGAGACCGGAAAGACATTGCGGAGCTGATCGGCATGGCCAGAATCGAGAAAGTCGACCTTTGCATGGTGGACCTTGTGCCCAAGGTCAAGCGCACCGACGCGATCCAGAGCTTCGTCAGCCAGGAAACGCCGATCGTCACGATCACCGATTCCGACGGTGCGGTCGGCACCGGTTACAGCTACACGATCGGCACCGGCGGTTCGTCGGTGATGCGGCTGCTCTCGGACCATCTGGTGCCGCGCCTGATCGGCCGCGATCCCGACATGATCGAGGCGATCTGGCACGATCTCGAATTCGCCACCCATGCCACGACCATCGGGGCGATCACCGCGATCGCCATCGCGGCGATCGATACCGCACTGTGGGATCTGCGGGCCAAGAAGCAAAACCTGCCGCTGTGGAAACTCGCCGGCGGCGCCAAGGATCGTTGTCCGCTTTACACCACCGAAGGCGGTTGGCTGCACATCGAGACGCAGGCGCTGGTCGACGATGCGCTGGCCGCCAAGGCGAAGGGATTTCGCGGCTCGAAAGTCAAGATCGGCAGGCCGCACGGGTCGGAGGATCTTGCCCGCCTGTCGGCGGTGCGCAAGGCGGTCGGCGACGGCTACGAGATCATGACCGACGCCAATCAGGGGTTTTCGGTCGACGAAGCGATCCGGCGCGCTGCGAGGCTGCGTGAGCTCGACCTCGCCTGGATCGAGGAACCGCTGCCGGCAGACGACATCGACGGGCATGTGCGATTGTCGAACTCGACGCCGACGCCGATCGCCATCGGCGAGTCGCTCTACTCCCTCCGCCATTTTCGCGAGTACATGCAGAAAGGCGCCTGCTCGATCGTGCAGGTCGATGTCGGCCGTATCGGCGGCATCACGCCCTGGCTCAAGATTGCGCACGCGGCAGAGGCCTTCGACATTCCGGTCTGCCCGCATTTCCTGATGGAACTGCATGTCAGCCTGACCTGCGCTGTTCAGAACGGCCGATATGTCGAGTACATTCCGCAGCTCGACCAGTTGACCGGCAAGCGCATGCGCATCGAAGATGGCCAGGCGCTGGCGCCCGACGAACCGGGAATCGGCATCGATTGGGACTGGGACGCGGTCAAGGCCATGAGCATCGCCGAATTCACCACGGCGATCACGAAATAGGAGACTGATATGCAGCGGATGGGGATGATTCTCGGACTGAAGCCGGAAAAGGTCGAGGAGTATGTCCGCCTCCATGCCGCCGTCTGGCCCGGCGTGCTGACCATGATCTCGGCCTGCAACATCAAGAATTATTCGATCTACCTGAAGCGGCCGGAGAACCTGCTGTTTTCCTATTTTGAATACCACGGCACCGACTATGCCGCCGACATGGCCAAGATGGCGGCCGACCCGAAGACGCAGGAATGGTGGGCCGTCTGCATGCCCTGCCAGGAGCCGCTGGCGACCCGCAAGGAGGGCGAGTGGTGGGCCGAGATGGATGAGGTCTTCCATCATGACTGAAGGCGGCTTCGACCCTGCCTTGCTCGTTCAATCCTGGCCAAAACCCTCAAGACCCCGGCCGATCGTCACCTTCGGCGCGGGATCGATCGTCGGCGACGCGCATTTCCCAGCCTACCGGAAGGCCGGCTTTCCGGTTGCCGGGCTTTATGATCCTGATCATGTCAGGGCTGAAAAGCTGGCCAGCCAATGGGGCGTGACGGCCTTTGGCTCGGTCGAAGAAGCGACTGCTGTCGAGGGCGCGATCTTCGACCTTGCCACCCCGCCGTCGCATCATGCCGATGTGCTGAAGTCCTTGCCTGACGGCGCGGTGGCGCTGATCCAGAAGCCGATGGGCAGCAATCTTGCCGAGGCGACCGCGATCCTCGAAATCTGCCGCGCCAGGAGGCTGCACGCGGCGGTGAACTTCCAATTGCGCTTCGCGCCAATGATGCTGGCGCTGAAGGATGCCATCGGCAAGGGCTGGCTCGGCGAGATCGTCGACTTCGACGCCTGGCTGGCGCTGGCGACACCATGGGAGCTTTGGGAATTCCTGCTCAAGGCGCCGCGCGTCGAGATCGCCATGCATTCGATCCACTATCTCGACCTGATCCGGCAGTTGCTCGGCGACCCCAGAGGCGTGCACGCCAAGACACTCGGCCATCCCAACCATAAGGTGGCGCAGACGCGCACCAGCGCCATTCTCGACTATGGCGACACCGTGCGTTGCGCGCTGTCGATCAACCACGACCACAAATTCGGTCGCCGGCATCAGGCCTGCGAGTTCCGCATCTGCGGCACAGAGGGTGCCGCCTATCTCAAGCTGGGTCTCAACCTCGATTATCCCCAGGGCGAACCGGATGTATTGGAGATCTATCCGAAGGGCGGAACGGGCTGGATCGCCGTGCCTTTGGCCGGCGAGTGGTTTCCCGATGCCTTCGTCGGCCGCATGGCCAATGTCCAGCGCTTTGCGACCGGAGAAGATGATACGCTGATAAGCCCCGTCGAAGATGCCTGGAGCACTATGGCGCTGGTCGAGGCGGCGTATCAGTCGAGCGCGGCACCGGCGACGCCGATTGCGGAAAGACCCTGATGGAACAGATCAAGTATTTCGAGGATTACGAGATTGGCGCGTCGCGCCTAACAAGCGGCCGCACCATCACCGAGACCGACTTCATCGTCCATGCCGGCCACACCGGCGATTTCTTTCCGCACCACATGGACGCCGAGTACATGAAGACGACGCCATTCGGCCAGCGCATCGCGCATGGCACGCTGGTGTTCTCGGTCGGCATCGGGCTGACCGCGAGCGTCGTTAACCCTGTCGCCTTTTCCTACGGCTACGACCGGCTGCGCTTCATCAAGCCGGTGTTCATCGGCGACACAATCCGCACGCGCACCACCATCGCGGTCAAGGAAGACGATCCCAAGCGGCCGGGTTCAGGACGGGTGATCGAGCGGTGCGAGGTGATCAACCAGCGCGGCGACGTGGTGCTGGCGGCAGACCACATCTACATCGTCGAACGCAGGCCGGCGCAGGGCTGAGACTCGGGAAAGTCCTACGAGCCGGTAGCGCGCTTGGTAATGCGCTCCAGCCCGAGCAAGAGAACCAGCGTCGCCACGACCAGGATCATTGTCAGTGCCGCACCGGCAAAGATGTCGCCGCGATCGGTAAGGCTGAAGATCGAGACCGGCAGCGTCACCCAACCCGGCGGGTAGACCATGACGGTGGCGCCGAGTTCCCCCATCGACAGCGCGAAACTGAGACCGAAGGCGGCGACCAGATAGGGTGCGAGCAAGGGCAGTGTGACGTGCCAAAGCCGGTAGGCCGGGCGAGCGCCGAGGCTCGATGCCACCTGCTCGAAGTCGGGCGACAGCCGCGCCAGTCCAGCCGAGACATTGCCGAAGGTGAAAGCCGAGATCAGCACGAAATGCGCGATCATGACGATCGCGATCGTGCCGTTGAGCAGCAGCGGCGGATGGCTGAAGGCAACCAGCAGGCCAAGGCCGACAGACACCGAAGGGACCGCGCTTGGGATGAAGAACAAAAGGCCGAGCAGCCGCCGCAAGGCATGGCCCTGGAGGCGCAGCGACAGGGCCGCCCAGGTGCCGCTGACCAGCGCCAGCGCGCTGGCCAGGAAGCCGGTGACCAGGCTCGCCTTGACCGCTCTGCCGGCGGCACCGGAAATGACATCAGTGTAGTGCTCCGTCGTCAGGCCGTTGGGCAGCACGCCGTTCCACTGGTCGGCGAGGCTGGACAGGAGGATGACCGCGAGCGGCGCCAGGAACAGCACGCCGAAGATCAGTGCGAAGAGCACCCACAGGACAAGACGACCGGAGCGTGACCAGACCAGCATAGGCTAGGCTCCCAACCGGCCGGCGGCGAAACGGTAGAGGCCAAACAGGCCGAGTGACAGCGCGATGTTGACGACGGCGATGATACAGGCGACCTGATAGGCCGATTCCTGGATCGCCTTGCCGTAGATCAGCAGCGGCAGGGTGATGACGCCCTTGGCGCCGATGAACAGCACGATGCCGAATTCGTTGACGGTCAACAACAGGCAGAGGCTGCCGCCGGCGATGAGTGCCGGGATTGCCGCCGGCAGGATCACCTGGCGAACGATGCGAAACGGCCGCGCGCCGAGCACGCTCGCCGCTTCGATCTGGCCACGGTCGACCAGCGAAAAGGCGGCGAGCAGCGGCCGCAGGATGAAGGGTGTGTAGACAGTGACCTCGGCCAGGATCACACCCCACGCGGAATAGAGGAAATCGACGGGCGGCAGCGGCAGCGAAAAGGTCTCCATCAGCCCGGCATTGAGCATGCCGGCGGAGCCATAGAGGAAGGTGAAGGCAAGCGTCACCAGGAATGTCGGCAGCGCGATGAAAGTATCGATCAGCCGGGCGATGAAGCCGCTGCCGGGGAACGGCACGAAGGCCAGAATCAGCGCCAGCACGAGGCCGACGACCAGGCATCCGGCTGTCGCCGCGACCGAGATCGACACCGTGTTGATCAGCGCGTTGAGGAAGAAGCGCGAATGCAGCACGCGGATGACTTCGGCGACATTGGCGACGCCGCTGTCGTCGAGGAAGGCCTGCCGGGCGATCAGCGCCAGCGGATAAAAGAACAGCAGCGCCAGCAGGGCCGCCGGTGGCACTATCCAGAGCTTGCCGGGTTCCCTCCGAAACGCCGGCGCGCGAAGTGTGACGGCCTCAGACACCGGCGTCTTCCGGGAGAAGCGAGGTGTCGGCGGGCGCGAAGAACAGCGGCACCTTGGCGCCGGGTTCGGGCAAGGCGATCGGCAGCCTGGTCGCCGAGACACGCACCGGCGTGCCGTCGACGTCGAGCACGAGATGGGTCAGTTCGCCCTGCCAGTGCACTTCCTGGAGCGTGCCCACGATGCGGTTGGTATGGTCGCTGTCGGCGGTCAGGCTGAGATGCTGCGGCCTGATACAGAGCAGGCTCTTGTCGCCGGCCTTCTCGTTGCGGCCGGCGCCGGTCAGCAGCGCGTCACCATGCCTTGCCGTGGCAAATCCCTTCGACCCGACGGCCTCGGCAACCGTTACCGGAAGAAGATTGGCGCGGCCGAGGAACTCGGCCGTAAAACGGTTTGGCGGGCGGCGGTAGAGTTCGGTCGTCGGTCCATGCGAACAGACCCTGCCGTCGCGCATGATGGCGATTTTGTCGGCAAGCGTCAGCGCCTCGGTCTGGTCGTGGGTGACATAGAGGATCGTCAGGCCGGGCAGGCTGCGGTGCAGCCGCGCAATCTCCTCGACCATGTTGCGGCGGATCTGGGCGTCGAGCGCCGAGAGCGGCTCGTCGAGCAGGAGCACGCGCGGCCGCACGGCCAAGGCACGCGCAATCGCCACGCGCTGCTGCTGTCCGCCCGAAAGCTCGCGCGGATAGCGCCGGGCATAGGCCGACATGCCGACAGTGCCGAGCGCATCCTTGATCCGCTCGCCGATCAGCGCCTTGTCGGCGCCCTGTGCTCTGAGGCCGAAGGCAACGTTGTCCTCGACCCGCATATGCGGAAACAGCGCGTAGTTCTGCACCACCATGCCGAGGCCGCGCTCATAGGGCGGCAGATCGGTCACATCGGTGGCGCCGATGCGGATCCGCCCGCTGGCGGGCCGCACGAAGCCGGCCACGGCGCGCAGGGCCGTGGTCTTGCCGGAGCCGGATGGGCCGATCATCGCCAGGATCTCGCCAGGTGCGATATCCAGGGTCAGCGGATGCAGGACGACATGCGCGCCATAGGCAACGCTGACCTTGTCGAAATGGACATTGGAGCCGGCGCCGCGAACCTTCGCGGCGTCGATGTCCATGACACTGGTACCAGTAAAGGCTGCGGCCGACATGGCGTGGTCCTCCGGGTTTCCCTTGCGGATCAACTTCCGGTCGCTTCGTTCCAGCGCTTGACATAATCGGGCAGCTTGCTCAGCGCGTCGTCCCAGTTCGGCGACCAGATGGTCACGCCTTTCATCGCCTCCTGCGCCTTGGCGAAGTTGGCGTCATCCGGCTTGACGTCCTTGCGAGCCGGCATGCCGAGCGCAACGGAACTGATGCTCGACTGGGCTTCCTTGGAGAGCAGGAAGTCGATCAGTTTCTTGCCGTTGTCTGCGTTGGGTGCGCCGGTGACCAGGCCGATTTCATAGGGCAGCGCGAAGGTGGAGCGCACACCGTCAGGTCCAGCCGGCCAGAACACCTTGATATTGGGATTGTCGGCCATCTGCGACATGTTCATCTGCAGATCGCCATTGGCGACATGCAGCTCACCCTTGTTGACCAGCGCGGTCAGCTTGCCGGTCGAAGCGGAGGGGCCGACATTGTTGTCCTGCAGCTTCTTCATGAACTCGAAGCCGGCATCCTCGCTGCCGAAGGCGTGGATGATCTGCAGCATGACGGCGGTGCCGTCACCGGCCTGGCCGGGGGTAGAATACTGGATCTTGCCCTTGAACTTCGGGTCGAGCAGGTCGTTGTAGGCCTTTGGCGCTTCCGGCAGGACGGCACTGTTGTAGATGAAGTTCATATAGTTGTTGACCAGCGGCCGGTACTTGTCTGTGCCGCCATCGATCTGGTCGGCGGCTTCCGGCTTGTAGTCCTGCAGCAGGCCGTCAGCCGCGGCCCGCTGCACGAAGGGCGGCAAGGTCACCAGCACGTCGGCCTGCGGATTCGACTTTTCCTTGGCGACACGCTCGACGACGCCGCCGGAACCTGCCTCGATATACTGCACGGTGATGCCGGTGGCCTTGGTGAAGGCGGCGAATTCGGTCTCGAACCAGCTGCCATTGCCGTCATGCAGGCCGTCGGCGGAATAGATGGTGACGACGCCGTCGGCGAGTGCCGGTCCGACAAGAGCCGACGACGCCAACAGCGACGCGGCTAAGGCCATAGCTATGGTTGCCTTTTGCAATTTCATGCTCAGTTCCCCTTTGATTGATGGCACATTCTGCGATGCACTGTGACGATCTCGCCTGTAGGCCGGAGCCTTATGCGGCACCGTTCGATCTCGTCGTTGTGCCGACTTTGGGGACTGAGGATCGATAAGTAAAATCTATTTATTTTATGAGAGGCAAACTTTACCTGATAGTTGTCATGGAACTGTCGCAACGCTGGCCTGGCTTCGATTCCGGCCTCGCGGAAGGCCCGCGATTGGCTGCAGAGATGGTGATGGTCAGCCGAATGAAACCCCAGATGTCTGCGCCCGCAGCCGCGGGTCGAACGAACGAACGGTAACCGGCCGGCCTTCGAGAATTTCGAAGCAGCGCGCGAGCGTGTCGTCTTCGAGCCGGCGCATGGCCCCCTGCGTGAAGAAGGTGAGATGCGGAAACAGGATGACGTTGTCGCGGCCGAACAGCGCGCTCATCGGATGGCCCGATTTGGCCAGCGGCTCGACCGAATAGACGTCGAGCCCGGCGCCGCCGATGCGCCCCGAGATGATCGCCTCGACAAGGGCGGCCTCGTCGATCAGCGCGCCGCGCGAGACGTTGACGATGATAGCGGAAGGCTTCAGGCAAGCGAGCTCGGCTTCACCAATCAAGCCGCGCGTCCTGTCGTTCAGCACGCAGTGGAGGGAAACGAAATCGCAGGCGCGCAGCATGACGTGGAGGTCTTCTACCTTCTCGATGCCGGCGGTGCGCATGGTTGCGACATCGACACCGGGATCGAAGCCGAGAACG
>NZ_RZRP01000171.1:0-9140 GCF_003997795.1 Mesorhizobium sp. M7A.F.Ca.US.005.03.2.1
GCACGATGCCCGAGCGGCGCGGCTCGCTGACAGTCGACGACGAAGGCACGCCTTCAGCCCGCAATGTGCTGATCGAGGACGGCAAGCTGGTCGGCTACATGCAGGATCGCCAGAACGCCCGGCTGATGGGCATGAAGGCAACCGGCAACGGCCGCCGCGAAGGCTACGCACACCAGCCGATGCCGCGCATGACCAACACCTATATGACGGCGGGCGACATGGAGCCGGACGAAATCATCGCCTCGGTCAAGAACGGCATCTATGCCGTCTCCTTCGGTGGCGGCCAGGTCGACATCACCTCGGGCAAATTCGTGTTCGGCTGCACCGAGGCCTACATGATCGAGAACGGCAAGGTGACGCAGCCGATCAAGGGCGCGATGCTGATAGGCAACGGTCCGGACGCCATGCATCGCGTCTCGATGATCGGCAACGACATGAAGCTCGACACCGGCATCGGCATGTGCGGCAAGGCCGGACAGGGCGTGCCGGTCGGCGTCGGCCAGCCGCATCTGCGCATGAACCAGATGACGGTGGGCGGCACGCGGGTCTGAGCGAACGGCCCAACTGGCCGGGCCGTTATGCCTTGCCGATAGACCGGCGCGAAGTCGTGTAGAGAATCAGGAAGGCGATGACGCCACCGATCGCATATTTGAACCAAGCACTCAGGTAGTCGACGGTCCCGTCATGGCCGGAGACATACAGCGCAGCTGCGACAAACGTCATGGCCGCGATGCCAAGTGCGTAGGACGGCAATAGCCCGGTTCGAGCGATCTTTCGCAAAATCCAGGCGACGAGCGCACCCGAGAGCGCCATATGAGAGCTGCGCCGGCGCTTACGGTTATGCGGCGCCTGACATCGCGCTGCGGACATTTGGCGGGCTCCCAACAGTAGAGGTCGCGACAGCGCGGTGGTGTCGTCCGCACTCGACCTCGCGAAGAAGGGAATGGATTTCGCAGATGCTCTGCATCTGGGGAAATCAGCTCATGGCGCTGGCTTTGCAACCTTTGATCGTAATTTCCTCAAGGCTGCAAAGACGGCGGGATATGACAGCTTGCAGGAAGCATGACAAAGGTCCGTCGCTGGCGCCCTGATGGTCGAGTCAGACCGAATGCGCCCGCTGATGCTTGCGTTTTCCAGTTTGAATTCCCCGGCTGCACCTTGAAGTAAACACAATCGGCATTAGGAAATTGTTAGGTGTTTAACTGCCTGGGCTGCCGTTTCCGCACGAACGCAGTGCCGGCCTTCTGGTTGCGGTGGTGTTGGCAATGCGGCGTTCCCCCGGCGTCCTGACCTCCTCTTTCCTGCTTGGCTTCGTTTCGTTGATTGGCGCGACATGGTTGCAAGCCAGTCCGGCGGCGGCACAGTCGACATTGTTCAAGTCGCGATCGACGCAATCTGCCGCAGTTGGTGGAAGCACCAGCGTCCCCTACGGTTGGGTCGATTTCTGCCATCGCCGGCCAAAGGAGTGCAAGGTGCCCGCTCTGCCGGCGGCGAATGTCAAGCTGACCGCGCAGAACCTACGCATCCTCAAGCGGATAAATCACAAGGCGAACAGCGCCATCAAACCCGTCAGCAATTTCGATCACTGGGGTACGATGGCGGATCACTGGGACTATCCGGTGGACGGCAAGGGCGACTGCAAGATCTACGCGCTCTACAAGCGCAAGCTTCTTCTGGCAGCGGGATTCCCCCGGCAAGCGTTGCTGATGACCGTGGTGCGCGACCTGGACAATGAAGGCCACACCATTCTGACGGTGAAAACCGACAAGGGCGATCTTGTCCTGGACAATCTGGTCAATGAGATCAGGCCCTGGAACGCGACGGGCTATTACTTCGTGAAACGCCAGTCGCAGCAGAACCCAAACACCTGGGTGTCGATCAACCAACGCGGCGGCACGTCGAAACGACTGTCGCCAAGTTCGTAGGGCCGAAGCCTCCAGGCTATCGCCGCTTCTTCGGCTTCTCCAGCAGTGCCACCGCTTCGACATGCGGCGACCACAGGAACTGGTCGATCGGCGTCACGCTCTTCAAGGCGTAGCCGCCGTCGATGAGGATGCGCAGGTCGCGAGCCAGCGTCACCGGATTGCAGGACACCGCAGCAACGTAGGGAACATCCGAGCGGGCGATCTGCTTCGACTGGTCCTCGGCGCCGGCGCGCGGCGGGTCGAACACCACACCGTCGAACGCATTCAACTCCTTGAACGTCAGCGGCCGGCGGAACAGGTCGCGGCGTTCGCCCGTCACCCGCTTCAAGCCGGTGGCGAAGCGCGATCCACGGTCGAGCGCTGAAAGCGCTGCCGCATCGCCTTCCACCGCATGGACTTCCGACTTCGCGGCCAGGCGCAGAGCAAAGCTACCGCAACCGGCGAAAAGATCCGCCACCTTCTTGGCACGCTTCAGATGTCCGCCGACGATGTCGGCCATCGCCTGTTCGGCGGCCTCGGTTGCCTGCAGGAACGCGCCCGGGGGCAAGGCGACAGCGACGCTGCCGAACATGACCACCGGCTTTTTCGGCTCGATAATGATTTCGTCATCGATGGACAGCCTGGCAAAGCCCTGCGCCATGACGAAGTTAGCCGCGATCCGGCGCTGGTGCTCCCCGAGCTTGCCGGATTCGTGAACCGCGACATCGAGCCCCGAACCGGTCACGGTGACCGCCAGCCGGAACGATTTGGTGGTTGCGCAGACCAATTCGGCGAGCGCCCTCAAGCGATCGAGGGCGGCAACGATCTCCGGCAGCGAGATCGGGCATTCCGATATGGCGACGATCTCCGGCGACAGATGGCGATGGAAGCCGAGCAGCATGCCTGTCTCGGTGCGCCGGGCGGCAAGCACGACACGGCGGCGCGTCTGCGGTGCGCAGGCGACCAGGTCACCGATCTCGCAATCGATGCCCTTGCCCTTCAGGGTGTGCGCCACTTTTTCGCGCTTCCACCGGCGATAGGCTTCGGCTTCGAAATGCTGGAGCGCGCAACCGCCGCATTCGGTGAAGTGGCGGCAGGCGGGATCGATGCGCAGCGGCGATGCTTCCAGCACCGCCATCAGCATGGCGCGATCCCTTTCGCGCGCGGCGGTGACCGTTTCACCGGGCAGTGTGAAGGGAATGAACAGATCGCCTGTCTCGGTCTCGGCGACACCGTCGCCCTGGGCGCCAAGTTTCCTGATGCTGAAGCGCGCGCTCATCGGTCCTTGATCCCACAGAGCAGGAATTCGCGATTGCCGTCGCCGCCATCGATCGGCGACAGATGCAGCCCCAGCGAGCGCCAGCCGGGAACGGAGTCCAGCCAATCCTGCAGCAGGCCGGCGACACGGGCGGCGTCGAAGGGATCCTTCAACAGACCACCCTTGCCGATCGCTTCCCTGCCGGCCTCGAATTGCGGCTTGACCAGAAACATGGCCTTTGCGCCAGCCTTGGCCAGGCCAAGGGCCGGCGGCAGCGCCAGTTTCAGCGAGATGAAGCTGACGTCGGAGACGATGAAATCCGGAATACGCCCGCCGAGATCGGTGACGGCGAGGTCGCGGGCGTTCAGCCCTTCGATCACCGTCACACGCGGGTCGCCGCCGATATCAGGATGCATCTGGCCATGACCGACATCGACGGCGGTGACATGGGCCACGCCGCGCTCGAGCAACACCTGTGTGAAGCCGCCGGTCGAGGCGCCGATGTCGAGCGCTTCACGGCCGGCAGGATCGAGGCCGAAATGATCGAGCCCGCCGATCAGCTTGAGTGCCGCGCGCGACACATAGCCTTGCGCCGGATCATCGATGGCAACGTGACATTGCGGCAAAACGCTCTGGCCGGGCTTGCGCGCAATGACGCCGTCGACGGTCACAGTGCCGCGCTCGACCGCATCGCGGGCACGTGAGCGGCTGGCAAACAGCCCGCGCTGGACGAGCAGGTCGTCGAGCCGCTGGCGTGCGCTGGCTGGCAGAGGCGAATTCATCGGCCTTCATGGCGAAAGCCGACGACGATGGCAAGAGCGCCACATGGAAGCATTTCGTCTCCCGTTCCCATCATCACGCTCAGCATCTTGCACGGCGACGATGGTGAGGCGTTCCGTCCCGCCGACCATCCTTATGAATACCCATGCGTTACGCCCGTTGAGACGGATGACGCCGAAGCATGAGGTCTCACCGCCTGCGGGTAAATACCAACAATCTAGAAAGCCTCATGATTTCTTAACCAATTTTCATCGCATTTGCTTGAGGACTTCAATGTTATGACCGCGACGACGGGAAAACCCGGATGGAGAGGCGGCAACTTTGGAAATGGCCAGCGACATCGTCTACAAGGTTCTTGACCGGATTTCCGGCGCCGGCCTGCTGGCGACCGGACTTCTGTTGCTGACTGCTTTGGCCAGTGCCCTGGTCGCCTATTGGCGCACGGTCGAGAAAAAGAGCTGGAAAGAGTTCTTCGAGTTCGCGGTCCCGCATGAGGTCATCACGCATCCTTCGGCGAAAGCCGACCTTTTGTTCTGGGTGACGCGGAAGGCGCTGATGCCATTCCTCATGCTGCCCGCCGGCGTCGTCTTCGTCAGCGCCGTCGGCTATGCGACGAACTGGTTGCTCTCCACGCTGCTGGCAATCCAGCCGCCTCTGATCGAGGGGCCGGCGGGGCCTGTGACGGTGACGATCTTCACCCTCACCATGCTGCTTGCCTACGACATTTCGTACTATCTCTATCATGTCGCCCAGCACCGCTACCCGGTGCTCTGGGAACTGCACAAGGTGCACCATTCGGCCGAGGTGATGGTCGGCATCACCAAGGATCGCGTCCACCCGCTCGACGAATTGATGAACCGGGCCTGGGACGGCGTCATTCCCGGCATCTGCTTCGGCATCTGGTCGCTGGTGTCGCTGAACCTGGTTGAACTGACGGTCTTCGGCGTCAACGTCTACATCATACGCAACATCCTGATGATGGATTTCGTCAGGCACACGCATTTCAAGATCTCGTTTGGGCCGTTGAACAATCTGATCCTGTGCCCACACTGGCATCAGTTGCACCACAGCACCGACCCGCGCCATTACGACAAGAACTTCGGGCTGCTCTTCTCGTTTTGGGATCGGCTCTTCGGAACTCTGTGCGTTCCGAGACCCGACGAGGACTTCAAGTTCGGTTTGATCGAACGCAACGTGCGCGACTACCAGTCGCTCGCAGGCCTCTATGTCATGCCGCTGCAGCGGATGTGGCGGCAGATCGCCAGACATTTCCGCGCCGACAAGCCCGAGCCACAGCAATCGCCGCAGGGGGGCAAGCCATGAACGGACCGGCCGTGTTCCGGATGCAGCAAGCGCACCGGATCGAAATTGCAACCTCGCCAGAGCGACTGGCAGAAATCGCGCCCGCCTGGGCAGCGCTCTGGCAACGCGCCGGCGGCCTCGTTTTCCAGCATCCCGACTGGATCTCGGCCTGGTGGCACACCACACCGCATCAGGACCGCCGCGGCCTCAGGATCGGCCTGGTCTGGAGCGGCGAGCGCCTCGAGGCGGTCATTGCGCTCGC
The DNA here is from genome assembly GCF_003997795.1 of Mesorhizobium sp. M7A.F.Ca.US.005.03.2.1. NCBI lineage: Bacteria > Pseudomonadati > Pseudomonadota > Alphaproteobacteria > Hyphomicrobiales > Phyllobacteriaceae > Mesorhizobium > Mesorhizobium sp. M7A.F.Ca.US.005.03.2.1. The sequence continues at coordinate 5,507 of NZ_RZRP01000171.1, forward strand.
GACCTTCTGGCGCTCGGGCATCCGTATGCTGGAATGGGCGGCGAAGGATCACTGCGACTATGGCGATGTCCTGCTTGCTCCCGATGCAGAGCCACAGATCCTGCCGCAACTCTGGCAACATATCCTCGACGATGGCGGCTTCGATCTTGCGTATCTCAATCGGCTGTTGCCCGATGCTCGATTCCGGACCCTGCTTGGTCCCGCCGCCCCAGGCCAGGGCAGCATTTTGCAGCCGAGCCACCGCAGCGAGGTCAGCTACCGAGTTTCCAGCGCCGGACAACGCGGCGCACAATGGTTTGAAAGCCAGTCGAAGAAAACCCGGCAAAACTATCGCCGTGGTTACAAATTCATGGAGGAAGGCGGCGCGCTGCGTTTCCGCCTGATGGATGCGCACGAAGCCCGCGAGCCGGTGCTGGAACGCGTCGCGGCGCTGAAGCGGCTATGGCTCGCAAAACACGGCCGCGTCTCGGACCTGTTCGACGAAGGTTCCCCCGCGCTGCCGGCACTGATCTCGGTTCTGGCCGGGCTTGGGTTGCTGCGCATTTTCGTGCTCGAACGCGAAGACGAGATCATCGCCATATCGATCAATTTCGAGCAGCATGGAACGATGATGGCTTTCGTCACCACCTATGATCCGGCCTTCGAACGGGCCTCGCCGGGCATGGTCTTGATGATGGATTACATCCAGTGGTCGTTCGACAGGGGCTTGACCACGATCGATTTTCTCTGCGGCGGCGAGGATTTCAAGCGCCGCTTTGCGACGCATTCGGTGATCTTGTCGTCAGTGGTGGGTGGACGAAACCTGCGCGGACGCCTTGCCGCCTTGGCAGACCGCGCCCGCCACGCGGCGCAATCCTGGCGCCCCGAGAAACCGGCGCAACAAGCGGAGCTGGTGGCGGCGGAGTAGCAGTGCCGACGCCTTTAGATCACCCGCACAGCGGCAAAGCACGATGAAACGATCGGGCAATCCCGATCAGGGCTTGCTGGTCTCTAGCTCAGAATACGCTTCGCGAAACCGGGCGCTCGACGGCCGGAGACAACCCATCCGCACGCCCTCCCGACGCTTGCTCGCGTGAAGGCTCGATGGCAACCGCAGGTGCGGGAACGGGGGCCGGCAGAACCACCAGTTGCGGCACCTGCTTGAAGGAAAAGCCGCCGCGGATGTCGCCCATCTTGCCGGCGACGATGCCCATGGCCGCCTTTTCGAGGCTGCGATCATAGCGCGTTTCGGCTGTGGCCGGCGCGACGATGACGGCGCAAAGCGCTGCGCCGCACAGAAGCGTTTTCATTGTTGCTGTCTCCCTGCCTGATCACGATCTAGCAGGGCGCCGTTGAAAAACGGCCAAGAGACACGGTAAGCAAAGCGCCAAACGGCAGCGTAAACAACGCGTTAAGAACGTTGGCCGGCAAACTGATTCAAGTCACTGAGACTTTGATTCAGGCGCGCTGGGCGCGAACCGTATGCCCGAGCGCGACGAACACGGTGCGCACGATGCCGGCAGCATCGAGCCCGGCATCGGCATACATCTTTTCCGGCTTGGCGTGGTCGGTAAACACGTCGGGCAGCACCAGCGGGCGCACCTTCAGGCCGCTTTCCAGCAGGCCTTCATGGGCGAGGAACTGCAGCACATGGCTGGCGAAGCCGCCGACGGCGCCCTCCTCCACCGTCACCAGAACCTCATGCGAGCGGGCCAGCCGCCGGATCAGATCCTCGTCGAGCGGCTTGGCGAAACGGGCGTCGGCGACCGTGGTGGAAAGCCCGGCAGCCCCTAGCTCCTCGGCGGCGATCAGGCAATCCTGCAGCCGTGTGCCGAAGGACAGCAATGCTACCTTGGTGCCCTCCCTGACGATGCGGCCCTTGCCGATTTCGAGCACGGAGCCACGCTCCGGCATGTCGACGCCAACGCCATTGCCGCGCGGATAGCGAAAGGCGATCGGGCCGTCATCATAGCTTGCCGCGGTGCGTACCATGTGGCGCAGCTCCGCCTCGTCGGCCGCCGCCATCACCACGAAGCCCGGCAGTGTCGCCAGGAAGGTGGTGTCGAAGGCGCCGCAATGGGTGGCGCCATCGGCGCCGACGAAGCCGGCGCGGTCGATGGGAAAGCGCACCGGTAATTTCTGGATGGCGACGTCGTGGACGACCTGGTCGTAGGCGCGCTGCAGGAAGGTGGAATAGATGGCCGCGAACGGCTTGTAGCCTTCGGTGGCGAGGCCGGCGGCGAAGGTCACCGCGTGCTGTTCGGCGATGCCGACATCGAAGGTCCTCGACGGGAACGCTTCGCCGAACAGGTCGAGGCCGGTACCGCTCGGCATGGCTGCGGTGACGGCGACGATGCGGTCGTCCTCGCGGCCCTCCTGGACCAGGCTTTCGGCGAACACCTTGGTGTAGGCCGGTGCGTTGGCCGGCGCCTTGGCCTGCGCGCCGGTGATGACGTCGAACTTGTTGACGCCGTGATATTTGTCGGCGGCGGCTTCCGCCGGCGCATAGCCCTTGCCCTTCTGGGTGACGACATGGATGAGCACCGGGCCTTCGCCATTGTCTCGGACATTTTTCAGGACCGGGATCAGATGTTCCAGATTGTGGCCGTCGATCGGGCCGATGTGATAGAAGCCGAGTTCCTCGAACAGCGTGCCGCCGGTGACGTAGCCACGTGCATGCTCGACCGCCCTTGTGATCGCACGATCCGCGCGCTTGCCGAGATAAGACGTCAGTTTTTTGCCGAAATCGCGCAGGCCGATATAGGCCTTGCCGGAGGCCAGCCGCGCCAGATAGGCGCTCATGGCGCCGGTTGGCGGCGCGATCGACATGTCGTTGTCGTTGAGAATGACGATCAGCCGTGCATCGAGTGCGCCGGCATTGTTCATCGCCTCGTAGGCCATGCCGGCAGACATGGCGCCGTCGCCGATGACGGCGATGACATTGTTGCGGCCGCCGGAGAGATCGCGGGCCGCGGCCATGCCGAGGCCGGCCGATATCGATGTCGAGGAGTGGGCAGCGCCGAAGGGATCGTACTCGCTCTCGGCGCGGCGGGTGAAGCCGGACAGGCCGCCTTCCTGGCGCAGCGTGCGGATACGGTCGCGGCGGCCGGTCAGGATCTTGTGCGGATAGGCCTGGTGGCCGACATCCCAGATCAGCCGATCATCGGGGGTGTTGAAGACATAGTGCAGCGCCACTGTCAGCTCGACCACGCCAAGGCCGGCGCCCAGATGACCACCCGTGCGGGATACCGCGTCGACCAGCTCGGCGCGAAGCTCGGACGCCAGTTGCGGCAGCTCACTCTCGGCAAGCGTGCGCAGGTCGGCCGGGATGCGGGTCTTGTCGAGAAGCGGCGTATGCGGCGTTGCGTTCACGGTGCTCAGGCTTTCGGTTGATGGGCGAAATAGGCCGCCGGCCGGCGAAAGTAAATGCGTGTCAGTGACGCGGATCAGACTGTGGTCTTTTGCTTCTATGCAGGTCGTTTCCCCAAAACCGGGCCACTTTGGGCGACAGGCATCAGCTTTCCGGCAGCGGAATGAACTCTTCCTCGTCTCCTGGAACGATGTCGAAGCGGCCTGTCTTCCATTCCTCTTTCGCCTGTTCGATACGCTCTTTCGACGACGAGACGAAATTCCACCAGATGTAACGCTTCGAACC